>CAZXEU010000103.1:0-8121 GCA_964639665.1 uncultured Rhodothermaceae bacterium
CGCACCGGGATGTTCTGGAGATTGGGATTCGAGGAGCTCAGCCGCCCCGTTGCGGCAACGGTCTGGTTGAACTGGGTATGTACTCTTCCCGTCGAGGGATGCACCAGCCCGGATAGCGCCCGGAGGTACGTGCCTCGAAGCTTGGCGCACTTTCGCCAATCCAGAAGCAGCGCCGGAAGTGGATGGCGCGCAGCCAGCAGCTCCAGCACACTCTCACGCGTCGAGGGTTTTCCGGACGCTGTCCTGGCCACCACATCGAGACCCAGAACGTCATACAGTATGTGCGCTGTCTGCTGACTGGACTGCAGGTTGAAATTCTGACCGGCGTGCTCATAAATGTCCTTCTCAAGCCGCTCCATTTCTCCGGTCAGCTGACGGGAGATATCCCCCAGCATGCCCGCGTCCACGCGCACACCGGCAAGCTCCATGGACGCCAGCACCGCCATCAGCGGAAACTCCACTTCGCACGCCAGTTCGTAGAGCCCGGCCTTTCGCAAGTCCTCCCTCAGCACCTCGTACAGCCGGAAAGTGATATCAGCATCCTCGCACGCGTAGGTAGCCACCTCTTCCACGGGCACTTCCCGCATGGAACGCTGGGTCTTGCCCGTGCCCAGCAGCGCCGCAATGGGAATAGGTTCGTAGCCTAGATAGCGGCGCGCCAATGCGTCGAGGCCGTGCTCGCCCTCCGGCGCCACGAGATAGTGGGCCACCATGGTATCAAAGAAGGGCCGCGTCAGCCGCATGCCATGCCGCTCCAGCACCACCAGGTCATACTTCAGATTCTGCCCCACGACCAGGCCCGTAAGGGCATCCCCAACCTGTTTGCAAATGACTCCCGCACCCGTGCCGTCCGCCAGAGGTACGGGCACATACACCCCCGAGCACGCTTGCCAGGACACCGAAATCCCTACCAGATCGGCGCGCATGGCGTCCACGGAGGTGGTCTCCGTGTCCAGAGCGACGACATCCTGGTTGCGCATATGCCCGCAGAATGCGTCGAGGTCCTCGCGCCCAGCCAGCGCGCGGTACCGCACCTGAGCCGGATCATAGCGTGAATGCGGGGAATCGCTCTCCGCGAAGAGCTCCGCCTGGCCATCCTGCTGCCTGCTCTCAAGCACTCGCCGCGCCAGCCCCCGGAACTCCAGTCGGCGAAACAGCGCCGAGAGTGTCTCTGTGTCCGGCTCCTGGCGGGATGCGCGCCCCCAATCGAGATCGACCTCCAGATCGGTGCGGATGGTTACCAGGCGCTTGCTCAGCAGCGCGTCCGCACCGCGGGCGAGCAGCGCCTTGCGCGGACGCCGTGCCTGAATGTCCTGCGCGGCGGCCAGTACCGTCTCGACGCTGCCATGCGCCTGGAGCAGTTTGGTCGCCGTCTTGGGACCAATGCCCGGCACGCCCGGCACGTTGTCCGATGCATCTCCCGTCAGCGCGAGCAAGTCTATGAATTGTGTCGGTTCGATGCCATAGGCCTTCCGAAAGGAAGAGGCCGTAACCGGCTCCAGGCGCCCGCCCCGGTATGCAGGCTTGTATATGGAAATGCCCGGACTCAATAGCTGCTGAAAGTCCTTGTCAGGAGATACGATGACCACCTCGGCGCCGTTCGCCTCGGCGCGCCTGGCCAAGGTGCCAATCACGTCGTCCGCCTCGACTTCCGGCTCCTCCAGCACGGGAATCCTGAGGGCTCCCACGATCTCCTTTATCCAGGGCAGATTGGCCACCAGGTCTTCCGGCGGCGGATCACGGTGCGCCTTGTATTCGTCGTACATCTCAGTGCGGAAGGTAGGTCCGCCGCCCATCATGTCGAACACCACCACGACGTGGTCCATTTCCTGGCGCTCCAGGAGCCGGAGCAGGGCAGTCGTAAAACCGTATGCAGCTGACGTATTTTCGCCCCGGGAATTGACCAGCGGCCGGCTTATCATGCTGTAATGAGCCCGGTAGGCGAGGGCTGTTCCGTCGACAAGAAACAGGCGGCGCATGCGGCAAGAAATCGTGGACGGACTGCCCGGCAGAGCAGCCACCGGAAGATAGGCCAAACCGTTATGCGCATTCCGCGTTGTGTCCCCCTGCGATCCATTCTCCAGGATGCATGAACCTCCGCCGCAAACCGCAGGCCATTCTTGTTACGGGGGGTGCCGGCTTCATCGGCTCCAATTTCCTGCACCGCATGGTGCCGCGCTACGCCGACATCCGCTTCGTCAACCTGGACAAGCTCACCTATGCGGGCAACCTGATGAATCTTCGGGCGCTGCAGCGCGAGTCCAACTACCGATTCGTCCGTGGTGACATCGCTGACGGCGACCTGCTGAAGCGCCTGTTTGCGAAATACAGGTTCGCGACCATCGTCCATTTTGCTGCCGAAAGCCACGTCGACCGCTCCATCCGGGCACCCGTGGCGTTTGCGCAGTCCAATGTCGTCGGAACAGTGACGCTTCTGGAGGCGGCACGCCAGGCTTGGGAAGAAGGTCTTGCCGACAACGGGCATTACCTGTTTCTGCACGTGTCCACCGACGAGGTCTTTGGTTCAGCTGCAGAGGGCGCCTACTTCACCGAGACTACGCCCTACGCCCCGCGGTCTCCGTATTCCGCATCCAAGGCCTCTTCAGACCAGTTTGTGCGCGCTTACGGAGCCACCTACAACCTGCCCTTCATCATCTCCAATTGCTCCAACAACTACGGCCCGTACCAGTATCCCGAAAAGCTGATTCCGCTGGTCATTCTGCGTGCCCTGGAGGAAAAGCCCGTGCCCGTCTACGGCACGGGGGCCAACGTGCGAGACTGGCTGTACGTGGCTGACCATTGTGCGGCCATAGACCTCATGCTGCAGCGCGGCGAGCCCTTCAGCACGTATCTGGTAGGCGGCTCTTCGGATCGTGCCAACCTGGAGGTAGTAACGCTTGTGCTCGATATCGTAGACGAAACCCTGGGCAGAAAGCCGCAATCTTCCCGGGCGCTCATTACCTTCGTCGAGGACCGACCCGGCCACGATTTTCGATACGCCATTGACGCCCGCCACATT
Source organism: uncultured Rhodothermaceae bacterium (assembly GCA_964639665.1). Classification (GTDB taxonomy): domain Bacteria; phylum Bacteroidota; class Rhodothermia; order Rhodothermales; family Bin80; genus CAZXEU01. The sequence goes on from CAZXEU010000103.1 coordinate 3,020, forward strand.
CGTGCTTCCCTGGGGTGGAGACCGGAGCACACGCTCAGGGAAGGCCTCCGGGAAACCGTAGCCTGGTATCTGCGCAATCGGGACTGGCTGGACAGCACGGCAGACAAGTCCTACCGGAGGTATTTCAGGGAGCAGTACGACCAGGCATGAGCCGCAAGCTGCTTCTGTTCGACATCGACGGCACCCTGCTGACGGCAAACAGGCTGGGTTCGCGGCTCTTTCAGGAGGTCCTGACCCGCATCTGCGGACGCGAAATCAGTACGCGTGGCGTGTGCTTCTCCGGCAAGACAGATCCTCAGATCATGCGCGAGATTCTCTCCGGCGCCGGGTACGACCCTGCGGAGACGGAACGTATCGGAGCGCGAGCGCTCCGTATCTACGCAGCTCGCACGAGAAAGGCCATCCGCCCCGAGCTCATCACGGTGCTGCCGGGCGTCCGCAAACTTCTCTCTACGCTCTCTCGGTCATTCAACGTGCGGCTCGCGCTTCTTACCGGAAACCTGGAGGAGACCGCCTACCTGAAGGTCCGGGCCGCCGGACTTGCAGCGTATTTCCCTTTCGGAGCATTCGGAAGCGACCACGACGAGAGAAACGAGCTGCCGGCAGTGGCAGCGCGCCGTGCATTCGGACACGAGGGCCGGCGGTATCGGGGGCGCAATATGGTCGTCGTAGGCGATTCGCCCCGCGATGTCCGCTGCGGAAGGGCCGCCGGCGCGCGGACGGTCGCCGTAGCCACCGGCGTCACCAGCTTCGAGACGCTGGCACGCGAGAAGCCGGACGTTCTACTTCGGGACCTTACGGACGTGCGCGCCTTCCACACGGGAGCCGGGCTGTCGCGGCAAGGCGTGGCGCTCCACAAGCCATGATAGCAGGCGCGCAGCCGTGCGCTCCACCATGCCAAATACTTCCTCAAACCTTCCGTTGTAGTAGGGATCTGGCACGTCACCTGAGCCTTCCGGGTCTTGCGAGCGAAAGAGTGCAATGGCGCTACGGCACATCTTGCCGCGCCCAAGCGCACGAATCGAGCGGAGGTTTTCGCCATCCATGGCGTAGACGTAATCGTAGCGCGCAAGGTCAGCCGCCTTGAATTGCTGTGCCGTCTGGCCTTCTAGCGAGTAGCCATTCCGCTGCGCTACGCGGCGCATCCTGCTGTCCGGCCGCTGCCCGATGTGCCAGGCTCCGGTTCCGGAAGAATCAACCTCGATCCTGTCGGATAGACCCGCATTCGTTACCATCGTTTCAAATATGCCGTGCGCCAGCGGACTGCGACAAATGTTTCCGAGGCACACGAACATGACCCGGATGGGAGGCTGGTCGCGCATGAGAGGCAGTAAATGAGGACGTAGCGCGCGGTTAACCCGCCTCGGTGCCGCTGGTTCATCCTCGCCAAGACGCCAGTGAATCCTGCCCGGATGCTCGTTGCATCCGGCTCCGATTTTCCTGGAGGCAACCCTGGCGGGCACGCGTGAACCCGTTCTACCTGGCGGTCACTAACCCGCCGAATCCCGCGCCGGGCCGTAGTTCCACTTGGTTGCCAGGATCGTACCCGATACAAGTGAGAACACCACAAACAGGTAAAACATGGCATTCCATCCAAACTGGTTCGCCACGTAGGCTACGAGGAGCGGCGAAATCAGCTGGCCGGCAGATCCCATGGCATTGATGAGACCAGCGGCGGTAGCTGCTCCCCGCTCGCTACCAATATCCATTGCGGCCGCCCCGGACATGAGCGAGTCGGGCCCAAACGTCAAAATGCCAATGACGCCGATGCTAACGGCATTGGCCGCCATTCCGAATTCGGCCACGGTAGGATGCAACAGCAGGGCCACGGCAAGTCCGTAGAGCATCAGTGAGCCAACCGGAAAGCGCCGCGCCTGGAACAGACGGTCGGATAGGTAGCCGGATGCGAGTACGCCAAGGATGCCAACCAATTCATAAACCGAAGACGTATAGCCTGCGGCACTGTCCGAGTAGCTCAAGGCCTCCGTCATGTAGAGCGGCAGCCAGAACAGAAAGGCGTAGCGTGTTAGTTTGGTAAAGAAGTACATGGAGCCGGCTGCCCACAAGGCGCTATCCGATAGCACCTCCTTGAGAACCGCTTTGCCTCCATGCTGCTGCGCCTCTTTGCCGGGAGGCGAAGGCGCTTCGGGACCGGCATCTGGCGGCATATCAGCATCGCCCGGCCGGTCGCGCGCAAGAACCACGTAAACGGCACCGATTACGGTAAGCAGCAGGCCCGGACCCCAGAAGGCTCGCCGCCACCCCAGGTCCGAGAACAGCATGTCGCTGGTAGCAAGCCAGGTGGCAAGAATCGTGGCGAAGAATCCGCCCACAACGTAACAGGTGCACCACCAGGCCATCACAACTCCCCGCTCCTCCTTCCTGAACCAGGCCGACATGTTCTTTATCAGCGAGGGCCAGCCTGTGGACTGCCCGTACCCGTTGGTCCAGGACATGATGAGAAACAGTTGCAGCGCGACGCCGAAGCCCATGGCCACATTGGAGCCAACCGATATCAGCAGCCCGACAGCTACGATCAGCCGAGATCCAAAACGATCCGACAGCAGGCCATTGGCAAACTGACCCAGCATGTAAATCAAACTGTAGCCGGTGAGCATCCAGGCCAGATCGGTTCTCGAAAAGCCCAGGTCCTCGGTCAGCATCGGCATGAGGACGCTCAGATTCTTGCGACACAGGTAGTAGCCTGCATAGCAGAGCCACGTTGTGGCAAAGATCCGAACGCGCCAGCTCCTTGCCGCTGACCCGAAATCAAGCAGTTGGGCTATGGGAGACTTGCCAGTCATTTACCGAGCTTGGAATACTTCGGACAATGCTTCCCGGAAGCAGACCAGGAATGCCTCGCATGCGGGAGCATCATGCGCGAGCGAAAGGTAGAGCTTGGTGCCCATGGGGTTAAGGAATATGCCACGCCGTACCAGCGCCAGCATCACCGCCCGGGAGGCCTCGGCGTCTCCCCTGCGCGTAGACCGATAATTCGTCACCCTGGCCGTTTCCTCGGTAAAGATCACCTGCGCAAGAGGTCCGTCACCAATAATCTGTCCTGCAATGCCGCGGCTTTGAAGCACCTCGCGCATGCCGCGCCGCAGCAGTGCTCCCAGGCTGTGCAGCCTCCGGTACGTGTCCGGGTTCCTGAAAACCGAAAGGGCAGCGAGCGCTGCCGTCGCGGACACGGGATTGCCACCGAGAGTCGAAGCCGTCCAGACATAGTTGCTTTGGCCCAGGCGGTCTTCGCGGACCAGATCCATAATCTCGGCTCTGCCACCGAACACACCGATCGGATAGCCACCGCCCAGAGCCTTCCCGTATGCGACCAGGTCCGGGATCACACCATAATATTCCTGGGCGCCTCCGTAGGCCAGGCGAAAGCCCGTTACCACTTCGTCGAATATCAATAGCACGCCATGCATTGACGTGAGCTCCCGCAGGCCCTCCAGAAAGCCAGGTTCCGGAGGAAGGCACCGGTGCAGCGGCTCCACGATCACGGCCGCTACGCCATCGGCGTGGTGCTCCAGAATCCGTTCGGTGGTCTGCAGATCATTGTATGGAGCCACCAGGATCTGGTCCCGGGCTATGGGGCCAAGTCCCGCGGACGTGGGCTCCGGCTGCGGGAAATCCCGGAGCCGACTGGGGAAGAGGCTCGTAACGCCGACGTCGTTGCCGCCGTGGTACGCTCCTTCGAACTTTATCACGTTGGGACGCCCGGAAAAGGCGCGGGCCAGGCGCACGGCGTACATCGTTGCCTCGGTGCCGGATGCGCAGAACCGCACTCGATCGCAGACCGGACTCACGCGAATGATCTCTTCCGCCAGCGCAAGAGAATCCTGCGTCACATGCGCGAAATTGGCTCCGCGGTACGCGCGAGCCGCTACCGCGTCGGCAATCTCCTCACGCGCATGGCCCACCAGCACCGACCCCCATCCCATCGAGAAGTCAAGATACCGCTTTGAAGCGCTGTCCCAAAGATAGCAGCCCTTTCCGTGGGCTATGACCATGGCCATTTCCGGCGGGAAATTGAATTCGCCGTTGGAGCCTGCCGGAAAGGCCGCAAGAGACCGCTCTGCGTCTGCTGGCCGTGGCGTGGCTATCATGATGCCTCCGCCGGCTGTATGGTCTGTGCGATGTCTACGCCCGGGAATGACCGGCTCGCCACTGCGGGTCCCAGCCAGTCGGCCATCACCTCCTGCGCCAATCCGAAGCTTCGGGTCATGCCGGAGCCACCCAATCCGGTCACAATCCTTACCTCCGGCTCCGGAGAGGCCACAAACGTTGCATCCGTTTCGTGTTGCGCATAAATGCCGTGCCACCTGCGCGAAATCTCCAGTGACGGAGGCTCCAGAAAAGACGCCAGCGTGCCCAGAATCAGGGCATCGATTTCGGGCCGGTCGAACGGGTCGGGCTCCCGACCGTACTGATGGGAGTCTCCGATGACCAGCTCGCGCGACGAGTTCTGCGCAACAAGCACGTGCACGCCCCATTTGCTGAGCGCCGGAAAGCTCCGCGCGATTCGCCGCTTCAATTCAGCCAGGGTCGGGCATGCAGCAAAAGTCTGGTACCGGCCCAGGCTCAGTCCAGTGGCAAGGATGGGCCCGAGAGTCCACCCTGCCGGCTGGGCCTCCGTGCGCATCATCTGCAGCTTGCAGCGCGTTAGGCGGCTGCGTGCAAAGACTCCCGGATAAAGCGTCTCAAAATCTGTGCCTCCGCTGATTACGACGCGGTTAGCGCGCCATCGGACGCCTCCAGCAACCAGATAGGGCACAGAGATGTCCGTTACGGCAGTTCCGAAGTGCACCTTTACCCCGAATTCCCGGCCCAGAAATGCGGTAAGTTTGGCCAGCGCCTGCCCGGGATCGACCACAGCCGCCTCCGCGCTCCAGAGAGCGCCCAGTAATCCCGCCGGCTGCACTGCCGGGCTCCGACGCAAAACCTCATCCGGCTCCAGCCACCTGCACGCGTAGTCCTGAGAGCCTGCTTGCTCCAGGAATTCGTGCATGACAGCCTTTTCGTCCTCCTCGTACGCGAGGACCAGAGCCCCTGCAGGATCGATCCAGAATCCCGCTTCCCGAGCTGCCTCCATCCATACC
>CAZXEU010000104.1:0-18197 GCA_964639665.1 uncultured Rhodothermaceae bacterium
CACTGTGGAAAGGGCCCGGAAAAAATTCCTTCGGCCTCGAGCTTCGAGGCTCCGCAGCTCGCTGCTCCGCCTCGAAGCTCGGCCTCTCTTAATCCAATTTTAATTGTCGTCGGCCTCAATCTATATTGACGTTGATCAGACCTGTTGCTCTTTTGACTTTTTCCTGATGAGATCAGCCACAAGAGATACTGCGGCAGGATGCAATCCAAGCTCCGGTTCATCCAGCATGATTACTCCGGGCAACATCCTGGATGGCATGTTCAGCAGGGCTATGAGCGCGAAAAGCCTTAGCGATCCATCGGACGACAGGTGTGCGCCTATGGTCTTTTCGCCCCGTCCGGCCCCCCATCGGAGCGATACCCTGCCGTTGGATTCCTCGATTTCAAACCTGTCAAAACTGGGAAGCACCATGTTAATCTGGCGGCAAATCCACTCGTATCGCACCAGGTCTTCCCGCTCCAGTCTGTAAATGATTGCAGCAAGATTGGCTCCGCTGCTGCGCAACCGGTTATTGTCGCGGACATCCCAGAGCTTCTTGAAATCTGAAGTGATTGATGTATTATGAAACTGGAAGACTGTGCAATCTCCGAGAATACTGACAATCTCTTGTGCCGTGAATGGATTGAAAGGGCCTCCCGTCATCTCCTGAGTTGCAAAGACAATATTGGCCTCGGCATGGCCGCTTCCAAGCGGGGTATAAGGTGTTTCCCCGTCCACGCCCTCTTTTATAAACCTGAAGGCTTCGTACGTAAAGTTCAGCCTGTCCGGATGGGCATGCGCCAGAGCAAACTTGTAGTCGTTGCGTCCCCGTTGCGTGCTCAACCGTATCTCGGCCTCCATAACCGCAGTATTTGCACTTCCCTCGAACAGTTGGTCATCTGCGCCACCATGCCTGGCAACGAAGCCCGCCAAATCATGAGATCCGAGCATCCAGCTGAGCATCTCGAAAAAGCCCATAACGTTGGACTTGCCGGATCCGTTGGCGCCGATCAGAACGGTGGCCGCCGGGATGGCTTCCAGCTTGAAATCTGCGAGTGAGCGGAAGCCCTTAATGTGGACAGATTCGACGCGAGTCATGCAGGATGTGGCTGCTCTGATAGAAGATGCAGCTTTTTCCCTACAGCCTTGTGCGGCTTCGTTCGGTCAGCACGCCGCACGGACCCTGCTACCCTGATAATTCCGTGCACGGCATTTCGCCACCAGGGACAGCCGTGACAATCCATGCAGAGCCCGCGGCGCCGGCCGACTCAGGAATCCTATTGCTGTGCCGGTTTTCCAGCCTGCGCTCTTAGCCGTACGGCAGCTCTGCTACGGGCGGCACCTCTTCCTCTGCCAGCACTTCGCCTTCCAAAGGTGGCTCTTGGGTCTCGGCCATTGATAGGTGGAATTTCTTCTGGAATACCAGGATGCCGATTACGCCTCCGACAATGGCAATGTCCGCAACGTTGAATATCGGAAACACGGACAGGTACGTCCCCCCGATTAGTGGAACGGAGGACGCGACGAAACCGCTCCAGAGATCCAGATGGATGAAGTCTACCACATGTCCCTTGAAGAATGGGGCATAGCCAAAGATCATGCCGTAGAAAAGGCGATCGACGATGTTGCCCAGTGCCCCTCCCAGTACGCATGCCAGGCTCACGCAGTATGGAGCGTACCCTGCGCGAACGTGCACCAGATAGATTACAATCAGTATCGTGGCAACAATGGAAAACCCGGTAATCAGTCCGGCCGGGCCGAACGTGATGCCAAACGCCATCCCGGGGTTTTCCGTGAACGTGAAATTGAGCCAATCACCCAGCAACCCGACCGATCTACGCGGTTGCAAATTCAGTCGTACGGCAATCTTGGAAGCTTGGTCGGCGGCAAGTACCCCCGCCACGATCCACGCAAGCCGCATAATTCAAGGCTCCTCAGCGCTTCTGCTTCCGCTTGGCCGCTATAGAGATTTCTGTGTGGGGCACCGCCTCGAGCCTTTCCTTGGCAATGGGATTGCCCGTCACCTTGCAGATGCCATAGGACTTCTTTTGAATGCGATCCAACGCGCGGTCCAGATAACCGATAAATTTCTGCTGGCGTGCTACCATCAGGTACAACTTCTCCCGCTCCATGGCATCCGTTCCGGCGTCTGCCATATGAAAACTGTATGCCGAATCGTTTTCCGATTGCTCCCGTGAATCCTTCAGCTGCAGTTGCATTCGCTCGATGTCCTCAACCGCACTGCGGCGTTTCTCCAGGATTATGCTCTTGAAGAAGTCGAGCTCATCGTCCGTGAACGGTGTCTGCGGCAATCCGTCCGTTTGCTGTGCTTCGCTAGACATCGCCTTGCGTCTCTATAATTGCATCGCCGCAACGCGGGTAAGTCCCAGTTCCAGCGAATGATCGCCAATCCTGAATGCGTCAGTGACCTCACCCCGGGGTGCGTAAACGCGTTCCAATTCCCTCGCCAGCGTTTCGTTCCGAATCCAAGCCTCGTGGCGCGCAAGGGCGTGTGCCAGAATGTCAGGTGCAACAAAGAAAATATTGATGCGGTCGGTTACACGGAATCCGGCCTTTTTGCGCAGATTCTGGATCCGGTTGATGGCTTCGCGCGCCATTCCTTCGTCAACGAGCTCCGTTGAGAGCCGGGTATCCAGGGCAACCGTCACTCCTGCTCCCTGGCCGACGAGCCATCCCTCAATTCCACTGGTCGTGATCTTAATGTCGTCGCGTCCCAGCTCAAAGGCGCGCCCAACAACCTCAAGGGTGATAGATCCACTCAGGGCAAATGCGTCGAGGGAAGCTTCGTCCAGATCGCGGACAGCCTGCGCGACAGCTTTCATATTCTTGCCGAGTCGCTTTCCGAGCCGCCGATAGTTGGGCCGCGCCTCGCGTCTGACAATGGGACTCGAGCCCGTTACGTACTCGATGTCCTTGACATTCACCTCACTCATGATGATGCCGGCAACGGTGGCCAGGGTCCTTTCCTCGGCGGCATCACCCGTCACAACCAGAAGACGCGAAAGCGGCTGCCTGATATTGAGTCCCGACTGGTTTCGCAAGGCAAGTGCCGCGGACGACACGGCCTGTGCAAGGCGCATGCGTTCTTCCAGCTCGGGATCCCGCATGTGCTCTTCCGCCTCCGGGAAGGCGGCCAAATGAACAGACTCCGGCCTTGATGCCAATGATCGGAACAACCACTCCGCAAAGAAGGGAGCCAGAGGAGCCACCATTTTCGCCACGGCCAACAAAGAGGCATATACGGTCTGGTAGGCGGCCCACTTTACCTCGGCTTCATATTCCTCCTTGGCGGACCAGAATCGTCGCCGCGAGCGCCGTATATACCAGTTTGACAGCTCATCCACAAAGTGCTCCAGGGACCTGGCCGTGCGGGTCGGATGGTAGGCAGCCAGCGCGGCGTCCACCTCTGCTATCGTAGTCTGAAGCCGGCTCAGGATCCACCGGTCAAGTTCCGGGCGCACTTCGAGCGGAACGGCAGCCGCGGCAGGCGAAAAACCGTCGATGGCCGCATACGTCGAATAAAAGCTGAATACATTGGCCAGCGTGCCGAAGAACTTCCGGTCCACTTCCGCTATCCGACGTTCGGAGAATCTGATGTCTTCCCACGGAGGAGAATTGCTCATCAGGTACCAGCGGACGCGGTCGGCCCCATACTTGCCAATGACATCAAACGGGTCCACCGCATTGCCCTTGGTCTTCGACATCTTCTCCCCCTTTTCGTCCAGCACTAGACCATTTACAACGCAGTTCCTGAATGCCACCTCTCCGCGCACCAGTGTCGCTATGGCGTGCAGCGTATAGAACCATCCACGTGTCTGATCCACGCCCTCGGCGATAAAGTCCGCCGGGAAACTCCGTTCGAATGCCTCTCGATGCTCAAAGGGGTAGTGCCACTGTGCAAAGGGCATGGCACCCGAATCAAACCATACGTCGATCGTCTCCGGCACCCGGCGCATAGTCCCTCCATCCGGCGCTGCCCAGGTAATCTCGTCCACAAATGGACGGTGCAAATCCAGATCCTTAAGGGAATAGCCGCATTTCCGCTCAAGCTCCGCCACCGAACCCACCACTTCCAGGTAATCCGGATCCCGATCCGAAACCCAGATCGGAAGAGGCGTACCCCAGAACCGGCGGCGACTCAAGGCCCAGTCCACGTTGTTGGCCAACCATTCCCCGAATCGTCCTGCGCCGATGGACGATGGCTGCCAGTTTATGGTCTCATTGAGGGCCACCAGGCGATCCCGGAGGGCGGTCGTGCGAATAAACCAGCTCTCTACCGGATAGCTCATCAGCGGCGTACCCTTGCGCCAGTCGTGCGGATAATTGTGCAGGTAAGTCTCCTGCCGGTACAGCTGGCCGCGCTGCCTCAGGTCACGGACAATGGTCCTGTCCGCCTCCTTGAACCACATTCCGCTGACCAGGGCAGCCTTTTCGGTAAACCGGCCCCGATCATCAATGGGGTTGATTACGGGCAGGCCCTCCCTTTGCCCGACAGCGTAGTCATCGGCACCGAATGCCGGCGCAAGGTGCACGATTCCAGTTCCGTCTTCGGTCGAGACAAAGTCGGCAGCCACCACGCGCCAGGCGTCTTCAGCCTCACGGGCAAAGAAGTCAAACAAGGGCTCGTACCGCAGATCCACCAGGTCGCATCCCTTCAGGCGCCTTTCTACGGCGTATTCCGCCTTGAGCGCCTCGAGCCGGGAGGCTGCCAGAATCAGCGACCGGTTTTCCTGGCGAACCTGTACGTATTCGACGTCCGGGCCCACGGCCAGGGCCGCATTGGAAATCAGGGTCCAGGGCGTCGTCGTCCAGACCAGGAAAAAAACTTCCGGCTGGTGCTGCAGGCGAAACTGCACGTACACGCTCGGATCCTGAACTTCCTGGTATCCCAGGCTCACCTCGTGGGAACTCAGTACGGTGCCCGAGCCCGGGCTGTACCACTGGATCTTCTGGCCCCGATAGATCAGCCCCTGGTCGAACATTTGCTTCAGGAGCCACCAAACGCTCTCGATATACCGGTTGTCAAACGTGATATACGGCCGCTCGAGATCTACCCAGTACGCCATCCGTCGCGTGAGCTCATCCCATTCATCCTTGTAGGCAAGCACGCTCTTGCGACAGGCTTCATTGAAGCGCTCCATTCCGTATTCCAGGATTTCCTCTCGACCGTCAAGCCCCAGCTCCTTCTCCACCTCGATCTCCACAGGTAGCCCGTGCGTATCCCAACCGGCCTTGCGTTCGACGCGGTATCCCTTCATGGTCTTGTACCGGCAGAAAACATCCTTGATGGTTCTTGCCAGCACGTGATGGATGCCCGGGTGTCCGTTTGCCGTTGGCGGACCCTCGTAAAACGAGAATGTCGGCCCGTCCGAACGCGCCTCGATGCTCTTCTCGAAAATCCTTGCCTCTTCCCACCAGCCAAGAACGGCAGTCTCCAGGGCTGCAGGCGACGCCTTTGTAACTTGTTCGGGTAGCACCATGATAGTCGCTGGCTTCAGGTCGCCTGCTGTCGCTGAACCAGGGCTGACATCAAAGCCGTGAGCCTGGGCTCCGCGATACTGGCCGCCTCCAGCACCAACTCCAGTGTCACGGGCTCAAGTGCATCCGGAAAGCACTCGTCCGTTACCACGGCGACGCCCAGGACCCTGACGTTCATGTGCCGCGCAACTATAACCTCCGGAACGGTACTCATGCCAACCACATCGGCGCCGATGTATCGCAGGAAACGGTACTCGGCCCGGGTCTCGAGATTGGGTCCCACTACCGCCACGTATACACCCTGCTGCAGCTTGATTTTCAGCTCAAGAGCGGTCTCTTCTGCCAACTTCTGCAGTGCGGGATCGTACGGAGCGCTCATATCAGGAAAGCGCGGGCCCCACGCATCGACGTTGGGACCTACCAGCGGATTCACACCCTGAAGATTGATGTGATCCGTAATGAGCATGAGATCGCCCCGGCGAAAGGCGGGGTTCATTCCGCCACACGCCGTAGAGATGAACAGCGTATCAATGCCAAGCGCCGCCAATACGCGTACCGGAAAAGTGACCCGCTGCACCGTGTAGCCCTCGTATACGTGAAAGCGGCCTTGCATTACGACTACGTTCACGCCTCGCAGCGTTCCGAATATCAGCCTGCCGTGGTGGCTTTCCACGGTCGAGACCGGAAAGTGCGGTATTTCATCGTAATCAAGCGCCGTCTCAACCACGACTTCCCGGGATAGCTGGCCCAGGCCGGTACCAAGGATGATGCCCACCCGGGCCTGGTGCTGCGTGAGCCGGCGAATTTCTGCGACCGCCGCACCAACGCGGGCAAGCTGGGTTTCTGCGTCCAGGTATTCGTGCATGTGATCCCTATGGTTGGCGCCTCGGTCCGAAAACGCTCGAACCGAGCCTGATGTGCGTTGCGCCCTCCTCAATAGCCACCTCAAAATCTGAACTCATGCCCATGGAAAGTACTGGCCGTTCCGGGAATCCGTCCCATGTATCAAGAAGCTCGCGCAACAGTCGGAATTGTGGTCGCACGGTCTCCGGATTATCTGCTGGCGCAGCAAGCGTCATCAGGCCTACAATTCGCAGGCGTGGCAGTACGGCAATCTGGCGCAGCACTTCTGCTACGTGATTTGCGTGAAGACCGAACTTGGTCTCTTCCTGCGATACGTTAACCTGCACGCAGCAGGCCAGCGATCGTCCGAGCTGCGCGGCCCGCACGTTCAATGCCCGGGCCAGCCTCAGGCTGTCCAGCGCATGAAACATATGGGCATGAAGGACGGCGTCACGTGCCTTGTTTCTCTGAAGATGTCCTATCATGTGCCACCGGGCATCGGGGAAAGCTGCTGCCTTGGCGGCCAGCTCCTGCATCTTGTTTTCTCCCAGATCTTGCAGACCGGCCTGCAGTGCGGCTTCGACCACATCCAGCGAAAAGGTCTTCGTTACAGCTACCAGCGACACTTCGCGCGCGGAGCGCCCCGCGCGCTGGCAAGCGAGCGTCACTCGTTCCCGCACCTTCTCCAGCCTCTCTCCTATTGCACGCACGACTGGTGTGCCATCCGCCATGCCTACACCTCTGATCTCATCACTTCGAGTGCCTGGCGGGCATACATGCCCCGGCTGTTGAAAAGGCCGAGGCCCACGGTCAGGCCGGGCACCACCACTAGAACGGCGGCTAGCGGCGCGGGTGCGATAGCATACGGCAACTCGAAAGCAAACGCTGCAAGAGCCGCGCTGGCCGCAACAGCCAGCACCAGTCCCGCAATCGTAGCCAGGACGCCCAGGAGAAGATACTCCGTAGCCACGATAGCCAATACCTGCCGTTTGGAGGCGCCGAGAGTCTTTAGCAAAACGCTTTCTTCCGCGCGCTGAAAGCGACTCGTCATGATGGCTCCGACCAGAACCAGGATTCCCGCCATGATGCTGAAAAGGGCCATGAATCTCACTACCAACCGAACTCGGGAATAAATCTCGTCGAATATGTCAAGGATCAGGCGAAGACTAATGGCGGTTACGCTCGGAAAGGCTGCCACCATCGCTGCCTGGAATTCAGACAGCCTTACATCGGTCCCTGTGCGTGTCATGACAGCATGTGTCTGGGGGGCCTCCTCCAGCACATTCTCGGGAAAAACGAAGAAGAAGTTGGCCCGGGTCTGTTGCCAATCCACCTCCCTAATGCTGGAGATTATCGTAGATACAAGCACACCCTGTACGTCGAACACGATGGTGTCACCAACACCGACAGAGAGTTCCTCCTCAGCCAATTCCCTTTCAATGGATACCGGCACGGGACCACTGCCATCGTGATGACCGGAGAAGGTGCCCTCCACCACGTTCTCGGCATCCGTAAGCGCAGCACGGTACGTCGACCTGTACTCGCGACGGTGCGCCCATGTCAACCGGAATGTGCTGTCCGCGCGCAGCGTGTCCACCGGCACCGAGCCCATGGCGTGTATTCGCATCGAAACCAGAGGCGAAGATTCAATGACGGGCAGTTCCTGTGTACGAATCAGCTCCTGTACACCCCGGACCTGATCCGACTGCACATCAAACAGCAAGACGTCCGGACGGTCTTCTCCGCTTGCCCTGGCGAAGCTGGCAAGCAGCGTGCTTTCGGTCAGCACCATCGTCATGATGAGAAACGTGCCCAGACCGAGCGCCACTATCATGAGCACCGTCTGGTTGTTCGGTCTGTGCAGATTCGCGAGCCCCTGTCGCCACACGTACGCACCAGGGACCAGGCGCCGTGCCAGTTTGGCGAGCGCCCAGGCCAAAAGCCACAACAGGCCAAATGCGGCGCCGAGCGCCATCGCATAGATTGCACCCACAACAATACTCTCTGCCTGCACCATGGCAAGGATCGTGAGTCCCGCGGCCACGACGCCGCAGGCTGCCCACTGGTATATGTCGATGCTCGGACGCTTCCTTTCGTAGGCTATCCGGATGGCGGCGAGCGGGGCAACGCGCCGAACAGTCATCAGCGGAAGCATCGCGAAGAGCAGTGCCGTGGAAAGTCCAGCGCCCATTCCCAATGCCAGTGCACCCAAGGAGGGCCGGCTATCGAATTCGAACGGGAGAAAGTCCGCCATGACACGCGCGAGGCCCGTCTGCATGAGCGTACCGGCCACGCACCCTGCGACACCAGCCAGAAGACCCATCATTGCGGCTTGCGCAAGATATATCCAGACCGTCCGCTGCGGTGAAGCACCGAGGCATCGCAGGACGGCTACTGTCCGGAGGCGCCGCTTTACGTAAACATGGACGGCGCTTCCTACGCCGAGGCCACCCAGCAGCAGGGCCATGAACCCGGCCAGCCCAAGAAACCGGTTAACCGCTCCCAGCGCCTCGCTCCACTCCTGGCGCTCCTCTTCAACCGTATCCATGCCCACATCAAACTCGCGTAGATGTTCGTCGAGCTCCTCTCTCAAGAGTTCTGCATTTACGTCCGGGTGCAGCCGGAAATACACCTCGTACGAAGCCCGGCTTCCAAACGAGACAAGGGCCGTGTCCAGCTGTGAGAGAGCAATGTATATCGGCGGGCTAATGAGCATATTAGCGGCCGTCTCGCGGGGTGTCCTGACGAGCGCTCCCACGACTTCGTAGCGGTGGCGACCTACCTGGACCGAATCCCCGATTGCGATGCCATGCGAAAGAAGCAGTGCGCGGTCTACCAGTGCCCGCCTGCCCTGCCGGTATGCCGCTACCGATTCTGGCGGCTCCGCCACGATAGATCCGTAGAACGGGTACTCTCCCTCAAGTGCGCGAACCATGGAGAGGCGGCTTGCTCCGGACTCAGGAAAGAGGACCATGGAAAGCAGTGACACGCGGCGCGCCTGGTCTCCTCCGATAGAATCGATAACGGCCTCCGTCTCCTCGGAAAACGGTCCTGAGCTCTCCAGACTCATGTCGGCGCCGAAGAGCTCTCTGGCCTGGTCATCGACCGCACGGCCGAGGTTTGTACCAAAGGAATTAATGGCCACGAGCGCGGCCACGCCCACCACCATCGACGACATGAACAGCAGCAGTTTTCGGCGGCTGCCCTTGCTGTCGCGCCATGCCATCTTCCAGATCCAGGGATCAAGCATGGTTCCGGCTACTTGATCCCGCCCGCATCCGGGTGCGGAGTCCCGTCATAGACAATCTCCCCCGCCTGCAATTGCAGCATGCGATCGGCCCGGGAAGCCAGTTCCAGATCGTGGGTAACGATCAGGAGCGTCGTGCCCGCACTGCGGTTGAGTTCAAAAAGCAATGACTGGATGGTCCGTCCCGTTTCGGTATCCAGGTTTCCCGTCGGCTCATCGGCAAACAGTATCTTGGGGCGATTGATGAAGGCGCGGGCCAGTCCGACGCGCTGCTGCTCCCCGCCGCTCAGCTGCGCGGGATAGTGGCTCGCGCGCCCGGCCAGACCAACTTCCGCAAGGAGGGCTTCGCCGCGCTCGCGCGCACTCTGCTCTCCGCGAAGCTCGGCCGGCACCATCACATTCTCCAGTGCAGTCAGGGTCGGGATGAGTTGAAATGTCTGGAACACAAAGCCCAGGTAGCGTCCCCGGGCTGCTGCCCGTTCATTCTCCGAAAGCGCATTCAGGTCCTGGCCCGCCAGGCGCACAGTCCCGGCAGTCGGTGCATCCAGCCCGGCACAGAGCCCGAGTAACGTGGTCTTGCCGCTTCCCGACGGCCCCACAACCGCTACGGATTCGTGTCTCGAAACCGCAAAAGTCACGTCGCGAAGTACAGTCAGGGATCGGGACCCGCTGATATAAGTCTTCGTTAGCCCGAGGACGTCCAGAATTATGGACACGGCATCTTGCCTATGCACAAACCGCTGCTATACCTGTTAGTCCTGGCAAGTGTTCTGCAGGCCTGTGCGCGACAGCCATCGCCGGAAATCGTTGAGAAACCGGCCGAACTACCGGCTTCCGGCCAGGCTGAGGTGCTTCGCATACTTTTCCTGGGCAACAGCCTCGCCGCAGGCCACGGCATCGAGTCGGTCCAGGCGTTTCCTGCGCTGATTGGAGCGAAGGCGGCGGCGCTTGGCTGGCCCGTTCGCATTGTCAACGCGGGCGTCAGCGGAGAAACCACGGCGGGCGGCCTCGGCCGGATCAACTGGCTTCTGCGCGAGCGGGTAGACGTGCTCGTACTCGAACTGGGAGCCAATGACGGAATGCGGGGCATAGATCCGGATGTTACAAAGTCCAATCTTGGGGCCATCGTCGACCGCACACGCGCCCGCTATCCGGAGGCAGCCATCGTGCTGGCAGGCATGCAGATACCGACCAATCTGGGGCCGTCGTATACCGCAGCGTTCCAGCGCATATACCCCGATCTGGCGCTCGAGAAAGACCTGACGCTGATACCCCTCCTCCTTGAGGGTGTCGGAGGCATCCCAGAACTGAATCAGGCCGACGGTATCCATCCGACTGCTGAAGGGCACGCGCTGATCGCGGACAAAGTGTGGCGCATCCTGCGCCCGATTGTTGAGAATCGGCTAGCCGGCTCTACGGATCTATCCTCCAGCCAATTTCCGCAACCGGATTCCTGAGCACATCAGGGAGCGCTGCCAGCGTCATGGTTGCTTCTGTTGCGAGCGCTCCGTCGGGGAGGAATACCGAGCCGTCGGCACGTCCCGTTCGCTCCTTCATTTGCAGGCGCCGGCCCACGAACCGCAGCGGCACCTCCACCGGCACGGGTCTTCGGAACTTGATGTCCAACCTAGCCGACATCATGAACTGGTGCACGTTGTCAATGAACGATACGCGCGCCACGATTTCGTCAAGGATGCTTGCCAGTACGCCACCGTGCACAACCCTTGGGTAGCCCTGATACTCTGCGGGGATTACGTGATCGGACCACACTTCATCCTTGCCATCGTCGTAGAACGCCATGTACAGTCCCCGGGGATTGAGCCGCCCGCAAACAAAGCAGTGGTCGGAGTTCGGCTGCTTTTTCACGCCTGCATGTCCTTCACAGCTGCCACAAGCGCCGTCATCGTATCCTTGGCGTCGCCGAAGAGCATCCGCGTCTGCGCGCCAAAAAACAACTCGTTCTGGACTCCAGAGTAGCCCGGCCGCATGCTGCGCTTGAGAAAGACTACGGCTCGGGACTTGTCAACATCAAGAATCGGCATCCCGTAGATGGGACTGGCGCGGTCGTGGCGAGCCGCAGGATTGACTACGTCGTTGGCTCCGATTACCAGGGAAACGTCTGTCGTTTCAAATTCATGATTGATCTCATCCATTTCAAAGAGCTGGTCGTACGGAACATTGGCCTCCGCAAGAAGCACGTTCATGTGGCCCGGCATGCGGCCTGCGACCGGATGCACGGCGTACTTGACCTCGACGCCCCGGCTCTGGAGAAGATCGGCCAGTTCCCGCACCTGGTGTTGTGCTTGCGCGACAGCCAGACCATAGCCGGGCACGAATATGACCTTTTCAGCATAGACAAGGAGAATCGCCGTATCGTCTGCGGTCGTGGCCGTAACGGTCTTGCCTTCCTGGGAGGCTGCCGCCGCCTCGCCCCCCTCCTGGCCAAATCCGCCTATCAAAACGTTCCATAGCGAGCGGTTCATCGCCACGCACATGATGTTGGTCAGAATGAGCCCGGAGGCGCCAACCAGTGCACCGCTAACGATCAGGGCGACGTTATCCAGGACGAAGCCGGTAGCAGCGGCTGCCAGCCCCGAAAAGGAGTTGAGAAGCGCCACCACAACGGGCATGTCCGCACCTCCGATAGGGAGCACAATCAGTATTCCCAGGACCAGGGACAGCGCCGCCAATGCGAGGGCGGGCGTCAGGGGCGCGCCTGCCATTATCATCCAGGCGGTTGCAGCCGTCGCGGCCAACAAGAGCACGGGCGCCAGGATGCGCGGAACGCCAATCGGGTTACCCGTGATCGAACCATTCAGCTTGCCGAAGGCCACAAAACTGCCGGAAAACGTCACCAAGCCGATCAGGACGCTGAGCGCGATCGTTACTAGGACAATCGCCCCGCCCGTCTGCTGCAAGCGCACCATTTCGGCGCCCGCCACAAGCGCCGAGGCCAGTCCTCCGAATCCGTTGAATGCGGCAACCAGCTCGGGCATGGCTGTCATCTTCACGCGGCGCGACAGCACCAGGCCTACGAGCCCACCCGCGGCAAGACCCCCGATCATTTCCCAAGGGGTCAGGATCTCTTGCGCGAACAGCGTAGCCAGCACTGCCACCAGCATTCCGAGGCCGGCAATCTGGTTGCCGCCACGCGCGGTCGCCGGCGACTGGAGCCGGCGCAGCCCCACAATGAACAGCGACGCGGACAGCAGATACGCCAGATCTATCAGGTCCGGGGCCATCAGGATCGCTTCTTCCTGAACATCTGCAACATCCGGTCCGTGACCAGAAATCCGCCGACCACGTTGATGGTCGCTGCCACGAGCGCCGCCACGCCCAACCACTTGCCCCAGGTGCCGCCCAGCATGCCGGCCGCCACGAGCGCCCCCACGATTGTTATGCCGCTAATGGCGTTCGAGCCCGACATGAGCGGCGTGTGAAGAGTCTGCGGGACACGGCTGATAACTTCCCGGCCCACGAACATGGCCAACACGAAATAGGTGATGTTTTCCAGCATGCAGAACTCCGTCAGGCGGCTAGCAAGAGCTGAACTCGTTCGTTGGCAACCGCACCCTCGTGCGAGACAAGCGCTCCCGCAAATATCTCGTCGTTCACGTTGGGCACAAAATTGCCGTCCTGGGTGAATTCTTCGATCATCGCTGCCATGGTCCGGGCAAGAAGGTGGCTGGCGTCCACCGGCATGGTGGCCGGAAGGTTGGTCGGCCCCATGATGCGCACTCCGCCGTGCTCAACTACCGTGTCGGGTACCGTTAGCTCACAGTTGCCACCGCTTGCCGCCGCAAGGTCCACGACTACCGATCCCGCCCGCATGGCTTCGACGGCCCGTGCCGTGACAAGAGTCGGCGCCCGCCTTCCCGGAATGAGTGCGGCCGAAATGACCACGCTGGAGGCAGCGATCTGCGGCACCAGCAGCTCCGTCTGCCTGCGAGCCTTTTCCTCCATCAATGCCCGGGCATACCCCGCCTCATCCTGCTGATCCCCGATGTCCAGGTCGAGCTCCACGAACTGCGCACCGAGGCTCCTGATCTCCTCGCGCACCGCTTCCCGGATGTCGTATCCCCATACACGCGCCCCCAGCCGGCGAGCAGTCGCAATGGCCTGAAGGCCGGCCACGCCAGCACCCAGGACCGTAACAGTGGCGGGACGGACGGTGCCAGCAGCGGTGGTTAGCAGCGGGAAGAATGAAGGCAGCTGCGATGCGGCCAGCACGGCCGCCTTGTAGCCGGACAGGGAAGCCATCGCGCTGAGGGCGTCCATCCTTTGTGCCCTTGATATCCGAGGTACAAGCTCCATGGCCAGTGCGGTTATCCCGCGCTCCGCCAGAGCAGCGGCAATGCCCGGCTGTTCCAGCGGCTTCAGAAAACCCAACAGGACCGCACCCGGCCTGAGCAGGGCAATTTCCGCATCGCTTGGCGGCTGTACGCGAGCCACGACATCGCTCGCATACGCCTCATTCCTCGAAACCAGTCTCGCCCCCTTTTCCTGGTAGGCCTCGTCGGAGGCATAAGCGCCGCTTCCGGCTCCGATTTCGACTACCGTCTCCAGGCCGGCCCTGGCCAATACGGGCACCACGGCCGGCACCAGCGCCACGCGCGACTCACCTGGCAGGGTTTCCCTGACTATGCCTACAGTCATGGCTCTTGAAAGGCTCGGCCCAATATACGATTCATCCGTTTTGCTCTTCAAAGCCGTCCATGAAGGCCACGAGCGTCTCCACAGCCTCCGGCGGACAAGCGTTGTAGATTGATGCCCGAATGCCGCCGACCGAGCGGTGTCCCTTCAGAGCAAGCAGGCCGACAGAGGCCGCCTCCTCCACAAATCGCGCCTCAAGCTGCGGGCTCGGCAAGCGGAATGTCACGTTCATCCGTGACCGGGACGAGCGCTCGGCCGTGCCACGATAGAATTCGGTAGCATCGATTCGGTCATAGAGCAACTGCGCCTTCTGCCTGTTGGCACGCTGGACACCCTTGATGCCTCCCTGTCGCTCAAGCCAGCCCAGGACCTTGTCCACGACATAGACGGCATAGACGGGCGGAGTGTTGAAGCACCTGGCGGCGTGCGTGCCGAAGTCGAGCATTGTGGGCAGCGGCTGGTTGCGCGCTGACAGGAAAGACTCCTTGACCAGAATCACGGTAACGCCGGCCGGACCTATGTTCTTCTGGGCACCAGCATAAATGAGTCCATGCCTGTCCAGGTCAACGGGCCGGCTCAGGAAGTCGCTTGAAGCGTCGCAAACCAGGGGCACGTCCGCCGGAGGCAGATCGTGGTACTGTGTACCGTAGACCGTGTTGTTGGACGTGTAGTGCAGGTACGCAGCCCGCGGATTCGATGACCAGTTGCTCGGTATGTACGCAAAGGCTTCATCCTCGCTGGAGGCCGCAATGCGCGCATCACCCAGCAGGCGCGCTTCCCTGAACGCCTTCTTTGCCCATGTGCCGGTCAGCGCGTAGTCAGCACTGCCTCGCGCCGGCAAGAAGTTCAGTGGAACCTGATGAAACTGCAACGACGCGCCGCCACCCAGGAACAGAATGTGCCAGTCTTCCGACAGCCCCAGGAGACGGCGGAGCGCCGCCCGGGCATTTCGTTCAAGATCCTGGTAGAGCACCGAACGGTGGGAAATCTCCATGACGGAAGCGCCCGCGTTCCTGTAGACGGGCAATTCCTCGCGCATCTGGAGCAATACGGGCAGGGGCAGGGTGCCCGGTCCGGCGGAGAAGTTGTACTTCCGGGTGTCAAAGTCCATGACGGCTGTCAAAGGGTTGTGACCGAGGCGGTAAGAACGTGCTCAACGGCCCGCACGCTATCGAGCAGCAACTCCGGCGCAGCACCTGTAAGCCAGATGCGGGCGCACGCCGCTCCGTTATCGCCGGCGAATACCAGATTCTCCATCTCCTGTACGTTTCCGTTGGCCTGCCGGACTTTATCAAGTACCGCAGCCAGGACGCCCACCCGGTCCAGGTGGCGCACGGTCAAGAGGTGTGAGGCTGCCGATTGGATGGCCAGATTGACACAGTTGGGTACGCGGCCCTCCCGGGAATACGCCTCGATTATCCGCACCGCCTCCGCGGCCGTGGCCTCCTGGGCCTGAGCGGTGGACGCACCAATGTGGTGTGTCAGGTACACGTTCGGATGCCCCGCGATGGCGACCTCCAGCGGACCGCTCTTGTAAGCGGGCTCTCCCTCGAATACATCCAGGCCGGCACGAATGCCCTTCGTGTCCATCGCGTGCATGAGCGCCTGCTCGTCCACTACGCTGCCGCGGGACGTATTGATGAAGCTTGCGCCGGGCTTCATAGCCGCGAACAGTGCGGACCCGGCCAGGTGATGCGTATTCGCGGTCGCCGCCACGTGAACCGTAACGATGTCGGCTACCGCTGCCGCCGCCTCCGGCGAAGCCGCATACGTCATGCCCAGCGATTCCGCGCGCAGTGCCGTCAAGGAGCGGCTCCACACCACGAGGTTCATTTCCAGCCCTCTGGCACGCTCCGCCACGGCCCGTCCTATACTGCCAAATCCGATGATCGCCAGCGTGCGGCCGCGGAGGCCACGGGCCTTTGCATACCGCGCCTTGTTCCAAGTGCCAGTACGTGCATCCCGGACATTGTCGGCAATGTGACGGTCGAGCGCCAGCATCAGGCCAACGGTCAACTCGGCAACAGCGCTGGCATTCTTGCCAGGACAATTGGCTACAAACACTCCACATTCCGCCGCGTACTCGACATCAATAGTATCGTAGCCGGCCCCGGCTCGCACTATCAACTCAAGACCGGAGCAGGCATCAAGCAGTTGCCGGTTGACACGGGTGCTTCGGACTATTAGCACTTCGGCCCCGGCCTCAACTACGGCTTCCTGGAGGTCCTGACCCTTAAGCGGCTTTACAGTGACCTCGTGTCCTGCCCGGGACAGCGAAGCCATACACGCCTGTGGCAAAGCGTCCGCGATGAAGATTCTCATCCCTGCTACCCGGCGAACGTATGCACGAGAATGCCGCTGCGCAGCTTGGGTTCAAACCACGTGGACTTGGGCGGCATAAGCAGGCCTGCGTCAGAGACGGCAACCAATTCGTCGATCGATGTGGCAAAGAGGGAGAACGACGTGGCACCGCCTTCCACCTCCAGCGCCTGGGTTCCACGGACCCCTCCCACAAAGCTGACGTGCGGATCCGTGCGCTGATCCATGATGCCAAAAACGGGCTCCAGCACGAATTCACTCAGCCTGGCGACATCGAGCGTGTCCGCTACCGTGTGCCGCCGGGTGGCAGGCAAGCGGATCAGGTGCCACGTCCCATCGGCAAACACGCACATGTCCCCCTTCCTTTCCGGGGTGGCTGAAGCCGCTTCGACCACGCTGCCGCAGGTCTTCTCAATCGCCTCGATCAACGGCGCCGAAATCCGCTTCCGGACAATGCGGTTGTAAGGCAGAATCCGCAGGTCATCCATGGGAAAGAGCACAGCGGGAAACCATGCACTCTCGCCGCCTTCGCTGGCCCGACTGGCGGCCTCGCAGCGGTGATGACCATCCGCGATGTAAAAGCGGCGAACGCTCCGGAACGCTTCCTCCAGAGAGCCGGGGGCCCTCCATACAGTGTGCCGTACGCCGTCCGGCGCCACGAAATCATACAGCCGCGCGGTTTGCTTTACTTGCTCGACCTGGCCTGCGATGTCAGGCGCACGCTTATATGTCAGAATCACCGGCTCGGCATGGGCGCCCTGTGCACGGATGTGCCGCACGCGGTCGGCCACTTTTGCCGGCCGCGTGTTTTCGTGGCGCACGATAAGGCCGGCATCGTACTCCTCGGCCGAGACGCATCCAAAAACGCCTGTCTGTGTATGGCCGCCGATGGCAAGCCGGTATACGTAAAAGGCGGCCTCGTCTTCGACTACGCTGTGGGAGCCGGTGCGGAACTCGCGCAGATTCTGTGCTCCCTGGGCATAGACCGCGTCGTCGTGCTCGCCGGTACCTAGCGGCAGGTCGATTTCCGGGCGGACCACATGAAGAAAGCTCAGCGGATTGCCGGCAGCGAGCGCGCGTGCTTCCGCAACCGTAACGACATCATACGGCACGGACGCGACTGCCTCGACGCTTTCTTCCGTCGGACGAAGAGCGCGTAATGGACGCAACGTCATGTGTTCAATGCCTGTTTATTCGGGCGCCCGTTGTACGCAAGCATGAGCCTAAAGGTGCAGCCTCGCGGCTCCAATCCGGCGCCGCATCTTCGTTGCATGTTACGGCATGAGTCCGTATTATTGCAGGTCCAACGCCGCGGGGTGGAGCAGCCGGTAGCTCATCGGGCTCAACAGGCGTAGCGTGTTCTTTGCAGGATATGCGCAGGCCACGGGCTGCGCGTGAGGAAACTCGCGCGTGATCACCTGTCAAATTCGGGGAAGCCTTAGCTGGTAATCCCGAGCCAAGCCCCCATTCCGGGGAAGGTGTAGAGACTTGACGGCAGGCCCCTAACGGTTCGGCCGAGGGTGAAGAGAAAGTCCAGACCACAAACGGCAATTGCCGGCAGCGAAAGCTGTAGCTGGTACGCATAACCCGAAGGTCGCGGGTTCGAATCCCGCCCCCGCTACTACCGAAACCGACATTCCGCAAAACGGAGTGTCGG
>CAZXEU010000105.1:0-8724 GCA_964639665.1 uncultured Rhodothermaceae bacterium
GCAGGACGGCAGTACGTTCTTCCCGTCGGTGATCACGGCTGCGGAAGCAGAGGAAGAGCTTCCGACGGAGTTCGCCCTGCAGGGCAACTATCCGAACCCGTTCAATCCGTCGACCAACATCCAGATTGATCTTCCGGAGAAGGCGGAAGTGACGATCCAGATCATCGACATGCTGGGACGGCATGTGATGACGCTGCCGGCGCGGGAGATTGAGGCTGGCGCGAAGCGCGCAGTGGAGATCAACGCGGCGAGTCTTGCTTCGGGCGCGTACCTGTACCGGGTGATTGCGAAGTCGGCAAGCGGAACGAACATCGATTCGGGTCGCATGATGTTGATCAAGTAGAGAAGGAACCCTGACCAAGTCAGGGTAAGAGTAGCGCGCCCCGGTGCCTTAGTTGGCGCCGGGGCGCGCGTGTGTTTGGGGCTTTCGCAATCGCAGCGTGTGGTGTGATGTGGCGCTGGGAGAGCCACGTGAAGTGCCAGTGATTAAGGAGCAGGTTGTCAAGCGTGCGTGGCCAGGATGGTGAATCCGTACGGTTACTCGTGGAAGTTCAGGCAGTGTCAACCTGATCGGATGGCGCCTGGCGGACTGTCGGCAGGCGCAGCGGACCGTGGCGAGCCGGAACGGCCTGCCGCACGCTGGCTGCTGAGCAATTTCTTCTGTTTTTGACTTGACGACCCTCAAGCCGAGGGCGCGGCAGGAGACCTCAGAATCGCCCTGCAGCATGTGCGGGAACGCGCCTAGATTCTACCCGATGTTCCTTCCGGAAGTCGGTGGCGCGCAGCTTGCACGCGCCGAGCACGAGATAAGTCACGTCAGCCGGCCCTGCCACGACAGGCTACGCGCATTAGGATCCTGACTCCGCAACTGGCCCTGAACTCATAATCCGCGCTGCATAATGCCCCTGCAAATGGCGATTCAGCGCAGTTGCGTCTTCGGGGTCCGGGCGGGGCGTTTCTCGGTTGCAGGAGCAATTCTTGTCCTCTGGTTGAGTTTGTGCGCGGGCTCCGAACGAATATAGCCGGAAACGACATCGTGCAGATCGCGTGCGGCCAACGCTAGAGCCAAGGCGAGGCCCTACTCAAGATCATACGGCACTTGGGCAGCGCTCCAAACGGCAACGCCCTGCAATCCTCCTCTCGACATGGCCGACTTGAGCTGCACCGCAATTCGGAAGCACCAAAGCCAGCGGATTCGCCGACGGTGCTGGCGTGGTCCAGCGGCGAATGCTGCGTGCGGCTGCGAGGAGCCTTGAGTCGGGAGCCTCCGGATTGCAGCCGACCGCGGGCAACGCCGCTACAAATGCTACAGTGCGTGCCATGTGGAATCGACTAGCATCAAATCGGCAGATGCATACGCGACGGCAACGCGTTGTGCGCGCACCCGGTCCGGACTTGAGGCCCCCGGGGGCAGCTGCACTCCTGGTGCGATCAGTCGGACTGCAGCCATCTGGTGCCCAGGGTTGCATAACGGTGCTCTTGAGCAGGTATACGAAAATGGCATATTCCGCGTTTTGTAGGCAAATGAACCTCTGTTCATGCCCCGTGGGTGCAAGTGATCCCCGGACCGCATGCCGAAGGCAGGGCACGGTACCACGTAGGTAGAGCCCTTGGATAAGGCCGATTCGAAGGTCAACAGTTTCGTGCCTGCGCCAGGCGCCGCAGGCCGGGAAGACGCGTTTCTCCCTCTTGAAATCAGCCAGCCGCCGGAGCCAGAGACCCTGTCCGCGAACGGATCCAACAGTTACGGAACCTTGGGCCAAATCGACTCTTTACACATGCGCTGCATCCGCGGCCTGATTCTTGCTGTATAGTGGTTGACCGTTTCGAATCCATTTTCCGGAATATATGAGAGCGGGACGCCGGAGGGGCCTGAAGGCCTGGCACATTGCGGGAATTATTCTGCCGGTAGCCGTGGGTGGACTTTTGCTGTATGCCTTCTGGCCGGAGCTCACGGGCGCCGATGCCGAGGATCCGCGGGAGATAGATGTGGAGGTATCGGACGCGCGAGCCGACATTGAAGTGATCGTGGTACAACCGGTGGAGTTTCCTCTGCGGTCCGAAGCTACTGGGCACCTGGCACCCTGGCGCCGCACGGAAATCAGTGCCGAGGCGAGCGGCGTGGTCCTGGACCGCCCCATCGAAGAAGGGCAGTACGTGGAAGCGGGAGACTTGCTGCTCAGACTGGATGACCGCGACGAACAGATAGAGCTTGAGGAGGCAGAGGCTGCAGTGCTGAAGGCACGCGCGGATTATGCCGTCAACCAGAGTGCATCGGAGGACGTGGCACTGGCGGATACCGCAGCATTGGCGACCGCGCGCGATGCCTACTCCAAGGCGCAAATAGCCTTCGATGAGGGGCTGCTGACCCGGCTTGAACTGCGCGACTACAGGAGGCGCTTTGAGGCGCAGGAAATCCTTGCAGGGCAGCAGCGCTCGGAGGTGCAGGCAGTGAACTGGGGGCTTGCGCAGGCCGAGCAGCAGCTCGACCGGGCGCGCCTGGCGCTGAGCCGCACGCGCGTGGTCGCTCCTTTTCGTGGACGTGTAGCCGACCTGGAAGTAGAGACCGGCCAAAGCGTCGCGGCAGGCCAGAAGCTGCTTCTGCTGCTGGAAGACGACCGGATGAAAGTGGATGTCGACGTACTCGAAGCGGACGTAATCCGATTGGCCGAAAGGGCAACGGTCCAGGTGCAGGTTCCCAATTTTGACAACGCCGTGCTTTCGGGCTCCATCTATTCCATCAATCCGAATATCGATCCCGCCACGGGCATGGGCCGGGTAACGGTGTCGCTGCCCAATCCGGGTGGCCGCCTCCTGTCGGGGCTCTTTGCCAACGTGGCGCTGGAGACTGGACGGCTGTCGGATCGCCTTGTGGTACCGGCGAATGCCTTACTGGTGCGCCAGGGCCGGGACCTGGTCTTTACGGTGCAGGGCGGGCGCGCATACTGGACTTACGTGACAACGGGAGCGCGATCCGGCGACGAGGTAGAGGTAGTGGAAGGCCTGGCGGCCGGCGATACGGTCGCGGTAGCGGGACAGTTTGCGTTGGCCCATGATGCGCCGGTCGAGATCGTACGTGTGCACGACATCCAGTAAAGCAGGCAGATTGTTTTTGGCGCGCCGCAAGAGCGATTTGGCCTCTCCCCAGTCATCATTCCGTAAGGCCGGACAGGAATGAAGTCTCTCGTCACGGCCTGTCTGCGGCGTCCGGTTACCGTAGCCGCTGTCTACATACTTCTCTCAGTACTCGCATTGGTGGCCTACGTGCGTCTGCCCGTAGCGCTTTTGCCTGATCTGCGCTATCCGGGACTTGTAGTGTGGACCTCCTATCCGGACGTGCCGCCCGAGCGCGTGGAGCGCGCGGTTACGGAGCGGATAGAGCAGGCCGTGGCCGGCACGGCCGGTCTTGTGCGGGTTACGTCCCGCACCATACTGGGCGGCAGTCTCGTTCGGCTGGACTTTGGCTGGAATACCAAGCTCGATTTTGCGCTGCTTGACGTTCGTGAGCAGCTGGACAGATTGGGCGACGCGTTGCCGGAGAGCGCGGAGCGGCCGATCGTCCTGCACCTGGATCCGGGCGAGCGTCCCATCATGCTCGTGGCGCTGCAGGGTGCGGAAGCGGCAACGGAGGATGTCCAAGACCTTGTCCTGCTCAAGCAGGCCGGCCGCGAAATCATCGCCCGGCGCCTCGAGCAGCTGCGGGACGTGGCACGCGTGCAGGTTACGGGGGGCTATGAACGGCGCATAGAAATCCTGGTGCAACCGGCGCAGCTGGCGACCTACAACATAGGTCTGGACCAGATCGCGTCTGCGCTTCGGGCAGCCAACCTGGCACTCCCTGGCGGTGTCATACGCCGGGGACCGTTTCGCTATGCCGTAGAAGTAAGCGGCGAGTTCCGGGGGGTAGACGACATCGCGGAGACCGTGATCTCAAGAGCGCGCTCGGTCCCGGTGCGACTCCACGACGTGGCGGAGGTGCGCGAAGGCGTGGAGGACCGCCGCGGGATGGTGCGGCTGGATGGCGCCGAGACGCTGTTGCTGTTGGTGGAGCGCAAGCCGGATGCCAACGTGGTGCGCGCTGCAGACGAAGTCAGGCGTGTGCTGGACGATCTCGAAGAAGAGCTGCCCGGCATAGACATGAGCGTGGTCGTGGACGAGAGCGTCTTCATTGAAGAGGCGATTGGCGGCGTGACCCAGGCCGTGATGCTGGGCGCCATCCTGGCCATACTGGTGCTGTTTGCGTTTCTGCGACGGTTTCAGGCCCTCCTGGCTGCGGCCGTGGCCGTGCCCCTTTCCCTGGGCGTAACACTTGTCCTGTTTGAGCCGTTCGGCGTGACATTCAACCTCATTTCGCTCAGCGGCATGGCGCTCGGAGTGGGCATGCTCGTTGACAACGCGATCGTGGTAGTGGAGAATATTGCCCGCCTGCGGGAAAAGGGCCTTTCCACCTTCGAGGCCGCGCGCACCGGCACCGCCGAGGTTGCGGGCGCCATCACGGCAAGTACGCTGACAACCATCGCGGTCTTTCTGCCGATCACGCTCGTCGAGGGCCTGGCCGGCCGGCTGTTTCGAGACCAGTCGCTGGCGGTCGTGTGCTCGCTGTTGGCCTCGCTGCTGGTCGCGCTCACAGTCGTGCCCCTGATCGCTTCCAGAGAGCGTGCCGGACAGGATGGGCCCGCTTCGGCGCTGCCGGCCGTTTCACGGCTACTTGCCCTGTACGAGAAGGCACTGGCCTGGAGCCTGAGTCATCGGGGATGGGTAGTGACGGCCTGCGCGGTGGTGCTGGCCGGCACGGGTTTTCTAGCTTGGCACCATCCGAGAGAAGTGATTCCCAAGACGGACCAGGGCCGCGTGGAAGTGCACGTCGGTCTGCCTACAGACGTCGATTTGCCTCTCATGAGCGCGAGGGCCGATTTGCTGGAGGGGCGGCTTCGCGCGGCGGGCTATGCGCGCAGCATACTTTCGGACCTCGGCGAGCGGGATGAGGCCTGGCTCGACGTGGATCCGCGGCCGCCGTACGAAGGCACGGTGATCGCGCTGCTGGCCTCGAACCAGGACGTGGATGGCATCATCGCCTCGGTCGAATCCCTGGAGCTGGCGCCGGACATGGAAGTGCAGGCGCAGCGCGTGGAGACGCAGCTTGAGTCGCTGCTGGTATCCGATGAGGCAGACCTGCTTATCGATCTGGTGGCGGAGGAGCGCCGCATAGCGGAAGCAGCAGCGGACCGTGTGATCGCGGACCTCGGCAGGCAGCCCGCGCTGGTCAACGTGCGGCGGGCAGACGCGGCATTCGTTTCTGCCTATGTCATAGAATTCCGCAGGGACGAAATGAACCGGCATGGCGTAAGTCCGAGCATTGTCACATCCTATCTGGAGGCCGGGGCCAGGGGCCGCCGGGCCAGCGAGCTGCGTACCATAAACGAGGAGGTGCCCATCGTGCTTCGGACCCGGCACGTGGATTCGCTTGAGCGGCTCCTGGCGGAGCGCATACCGACCGCCAGTGGCCTGATGCCTCTCGGTTCGTTTGTCAGCGTATCGAACGCGAATCTGCCCGCGGCGCTCATCAGAACGGACCAGGCGTCCGTGGTGCGGCTTACTTCTGACGTGGCCCCGACCTCGGACCTCGCTGCCGCTGGCAGCGCCGTCCGGTCCGTCTTCGCATCTTCCTTGCCCGCAGGCGTGCGCGGCCGCCTCGGCGGCGCAACCGATGCCTTCCGCACCAGTCTAACCGCGGTGGGCTGGAGCCTGCTGCTGAGTCTTTTGCTGGTGTATCTGATCCTGGCTGCCCAGTTCGAGAGCCTGTTTCAGCCTTTCGTGGTGCTCGCGGCGGTGCCGCTGGCTATCGGAGGCGTAGCCGTGGTGCTGTTTGTAACCGGACAGACGGTCAATCTGATGAGCCTGATGGGTTGCGTGGTCCTGGTTGGAATTGTGGTCAATGATGCCATCATAAAGATGGATTTCATTAACCAGCGACGCGCGGCCGGCATGGAGCTGCGCAGGGCCATCATGGAGGCCGGGCGCGACCGGGTTCGCCCCATACTCATGACGACCATCACGACGGTCCTCGGACTGCTCCCGCTGGCGCTGGGCTTTGGCCAGGGGGCTGAACTGCGTGCGCCGCTGGCCATTGCCATTATCGGAGGGTTGACATCTGCGACCGTCCTGACGCTATTCATTGTGCCGGTGCTCTACAGCGTGGCCGCCAGGATGAAGTGAATGATTCGGCAAGGAACATGCACGGCATAGCGCCATGCCATCTGGCGGGGACTGCCGCCAGACAGCCCGGCGCCCTGAAGGAAAGACGCATGCAGGGAGGCGACCGATGAATGCGATCAGAAGCTTGCTGGTCATATTGTTTCTTGCGCTCTTGGCGCATGCTGCGCAAGCCCAGGAGGTCTGGAGTTTGGACGGCGCGCCCTATTCCCGGCTGCAGCAGGAGCACGGCGTAGCGGCAGATGCCATGTGGCTGGAGAACATGCAGCTGGGTGCGCTGAGCCTGGGAAGCTGCGCTGCCTCGCTCGTTTCGGCCACGGGGCTGGCTGCCACCAGCCTGGGCTGCATGCGCAGCCTCCTGGAGGGCATCCCTGATAGCGCGTTCGTTGCCCGCACGCGCGATGAGGAGTATGCGGTGCCGGCCGCGGAGGCTTTCCAGCTGGTCGGGATTTTCGACGAGTCCGCATACCGTGGCAGAGAGGCCACGCAGGATACGGTCGTGGAGTACGTCAGTACCGGATTTCGCAGGCGGGCCTATGTCTTTCGACGCTACCGGGATATTCGCCTGGTATTTGCCCCTGAGCCCAGCGTAGCCTTCTTCGGGTCCGCCGGAACGTATCCGGGTTACGGACTCGATGTCGCGCTATTTCGGATTTACGATGCCACCGGCGTGCCGATTGAGTCGGAGTCCTACTTTGGCTGGACCAATCGCCGAGCAGGAGCGGAGGAGTCCGTCTTTGTGGTTGGATCGCCGCCCAGCGTGTCCGACGGCAAAGTGGCAGGCTTTCCTTACAACGGAACGATTGCTCCTCCCTACACGACGTACTATGGCCTGTTCGATCTGCACTATTCCCACTCGGCGGATTCTATCTGGGCACTACCGCACGCATGGACAGCAAACCGCGGCGTGCTTGACCTGTCGGTTACCATGAATTTCGCGACCACGGCAACGTGCTCCTACGCCGGCGCTGCCGTCCTGAACAAGGACCTTGAGGTTCTGGGCATTGCAATAGGAGGGCGTGATGCTCCGCTGACGGAAGATGGTGAGCTGCCTTCCCGGTGCTTGGCCGCATCTGCCGCAGGCGTGGTGGAGGCTCTACGGTCCATATACAAAGCCGGGGACCTTCTCGCGGAGCTGGAGAAGCAGGCGCTGCCCGAATTCTAGGGTGTAGTATTTGGTCCCCTTGCAGGCGCTTGACGGGATAAAGGTAGAAGCCTTGACAGCCTGTCATTCTTCGCGGTATCACAAAGTGCCGTAATCTCACAAGGAGCCCGACAAGTCGGGCCTCCTGCTCAATGCAACAGCCAATGCAGGACGTGGACTGATCATCCGCGTCGGCCAACAGGCAGGCATTTCAAGGAGGGCCCGTCCGGACGCAGAGCTTCTTGTCTTGGTAACGGTGGACCGGGCGCCATCCAACCCGCACCACTGAAGCACTATGGAAGTCCTTTGAGCTCTGGCCGTCCCGCCATGAATCATGACAGGCATTCTTGCCGGCGTCGTTGCCCATGCCCGAGGTTATGGCGAATGCGGCTGGTTCACCAGGGGCGTGCTGTTCGCCGTGCTCGATTTGATCCTGGCGGCCGTTATGCCAATGAACGACGAAGCACTTCCCAAACGGGCCCTCAATTCTGGCACCTCCCAGCTGTGTCCGGAATGCGCAGAAGTGATCAGGGTCGTAGCACACAAGCGCCGGTCTTGCAACACCGAACAGCCCGCGACTTGAGAATAAAGCGCGCAATTGGACCAATAAAGAATACTGACTGAAGCCTACAGATAACGCTTCACAATTGCTTCATATTCGGCCCGGGTCATCTGTTTCCTTACTAGACGAACAAACTGCTCCTTCGTGAGGCGGCATTGCTATGCCATTGACTTAATCAGATGGTCATCTAGGTCCTTGGGGTCGTTTCCGTGACCCATGTAGGTTGAAATGTCGGATGGAGTACCACCCTTCGGAACATAGGTAAACACTACGTGATGTCCCTTGGGATCTCTCTCGAAGCCTATCCTTTTCAAGGCAGACGCTACCTTGCGCGCCGGCAGAGTCATCTCAGCCGAACCTGTAGGTCTCCATAAGAAGACTTCTGCGTGCAAGTGCGCGCGGTGTCATCTTGCTAGGGTCTTCCATTACCAATCGTGCCCATTTTACTTGCAAGACCGCATGAATTGCACTGCGTAGCTTACTCAAAGACGTCTCGGTGAAGACCATGTCCAAGTCGTCGACCTCAACATCGAAGTACTTTCCGCATTCGGATTTTCTTACAGCAAGATCAATAGGTTCATACCTGACAAGGGCCTTGCCCTCAAACGGGATTCGGTCAATGGTAATACGCATTGATTCCGAGAGCACCTCAGTCGAGGGGCGGGTGATCAACGTCAATATAGATTGAGGCCGACGACAATTAAAATTGGATTAAGAGAGGCCGAGCTTCGAGGCGGAGCAGCGAGCTGCGGAGCCTCGAAGCTCGAGGCCGAAGGAATTTTTTCCGGGCCCTTTCCACAGTGCG
>CAZXEU010000106.1:0-2035 GCA_964639665.1 uncultured Rhodothermaceae bacterium
CGGCTATTCGTACCTGGCATCGGGGCGGCAGAGCGTGCTGGAGTCTGGTGCCGCCTTGTTGCCGGGACGCGACATACCGCTGACATTCAGCGATCTGTTCCTCAAGCTGCAGGGCAAGACGCATCGGCACGGGCTTCTTTCCGTTACGGCCCTGCACACGTACGACCGTGGCCGCATCGGTGAAGACACCGGGCGCGGCACCCCTGAAATGATCCGGTGGAGCAATGACGCCATTGGGGCCCGGTACCTGTTCCTGCCGGGCAATCTCCCCATTCTTGCGGAATTCCTTTTCTCCGGCTCCTACTACGAGAACTCCTACGGCCCGCCCGAGGCGCCCTCGCGCACATCGTCCACGGCGCGTATCAACATGGAAGCGCACGTGACACACTACTCGCCGTATGCGGACGTCAAGTGGGGCCTGTTTGCGCGCACGCTCGCGCTGCAGAGCGAGCTGGGGGGCCTGTTCCAGGACTTGAGCCTGGACCTCGAATACGTGACGGAGGCCGGCATCTACGCTGCTCCCGAATTTCGGCTTTCGCCGCGCACCACGCTGATTCCCGGGCTTCGCATTCACAATTTTCCTAGCAAGCGGCATGTCTACGTGGAGCCCCGCCTCCGGGCCACGTGGGGCCGGGGCCCCCACCAGGTAAATGCCGCCCTCGGGCTGTATCACCAGGAGATTGCCGGGATCAGCGACCGGCGGGATGCGGCCAGCACGTTCACGGCCTGGACGGCCGTGCCGGAGGGCGATGTGCCGGAGGCATTCCATGTGCTGCTCGGCTACCAGCGATCACTGTGGCAGCGCATGGATTTCGCCGTGGAGGCCTACTACAAGCGGCTATCGGACCTGTATGTCAGCGAATGGACCGCGCGCCCGCGGTTTACGAGCCGGCTTCAGCGGGCCAATGGACGTGTCTACGGCGTGGACCTGCGCGTGGAAACGGGCGCGCGGCGCATGTACGGGTTTCTGAATTACGGACTGTCCTGGGTAACCTACGAGGCCTTCCAGGAGTCGTTTCTGCTCTGGTTCGGCCGAGAGTGGTACCGTCACAGGGCGGCGCACGACCGGCGCCACCAGGTGAATCTCCTGATTGGCACGGAGGTGAGGGGCGTGGACGTCAACCTCCGATGGCAATTCGGATCCGGGCGGCCATACAACCGCGCATACGGCTTCGACGGATTCCTGCTCATGGACGGCACAGCCGACGTCTTCAATGATCCCGGGGAGCGGCGTGTGATCTACGAAAGCCCCTTCAACGGCGTGCTGCCCGCGTATCACCGGCTGGACCTGTCCCTGGAGCGGACATTCGAAATCGGCTCCGGCGCCGTCACCGCGCAGCTCAGCGTCATCAATGCGTACGACCGTGCCAATATTTTCTACCTGGACATCTTCACACTCCAGCGAGCGGATCAGCTGCCGCTGATCCCTTCGCTCGGGCTTAGAACATCGTTCAACTGATGCGTAGCCTTCTTGTCATAATCCTGGTGCTCAGCACGGCCGGCTGCGAGGAGAGCGTAAATCCTGTCCTGGAAGACGGCCGCCCGTTCAGCGTGTACGGCTTTTTCAATGCGCGCTCTGACACCCAGGCTGTGCGGGTCTACGCCAACGACCGGGTCCTGTCGCGGCTGGAGCCGGATCCGCTGGATGCCCGCCTAACCGTTACCGATATGACTACAGGCGATGTCTTTGCGCTGCGCGATTCTGTCGTGCGCTTCGCATCAGGAGGCGCGGGCCACGTCTTCTGGGGCCTCTTCCGGACCCATTACGAGCACCGATACTATTTGGAGGCCGCTCGCTCGGACGGAGCAATGGCGTCGGTCGAAGTTGTCATGCCGCCGCTTGTCCGGGCATCTATCCAGGATCCGATCATCCACACCCGGTTTGTTCGCATCCCCGTAGTCTGGTCCAATGCCCCGCGGCTGAACAACATCCGCGTCGTCTACGCTACCAACTTCGGGCGCCATCTATACAGGTATCCGCTGGACCAGTCAACGGAAGATGGCGGGCAGCTGGTGGTCATAAACCTGAGCGGGG
>CAZXEU010000107.1:0-2480 GCA_964639665.1 uncultured Rhodothermaceae bacterium
CGCACTGTGGAAAGGGCCCGAAAGAATTCCTTCGGCCTCGAGCTTCGAGGCTCCGCAGCTCGCTGCTCCGCCTCGAAGCTCGGCCTCTCTTAATCCAATTTTAATTGTCGTCGGCCTCAATCTATATTGACGTTGATCAGATTGCCTGGCAGGGTACCGTGGGCCTGACTCGAAGCCCTTGTCAGCCAGAACGTACACCGATACACGAGAAAGCTGGAGCGGCATAGCACCGAGAATTGAGACACTCTACTGTGAGCCTCAATGCAGGCGGTAGGCTCTCGGGTTCAATTTGAACCCATGTGGGGGCGCACCCCTTTGGCCCTTGACGCGGTCACCTTGAACCGGAGCCCAAGCCACGGGTAATCGTGTTCTTTGGCGAACGACCTCGTCCACGTCAACAAATTGATCCATGACTCGATCTCTGCGGGGAAAGATCGTACTTGTGTGCCTGCTGCTTTCAGGGTTGGCGGCAATCGGCGCCCACGGAATGTAGTCCGCAAGGATCGTTGATCAGCATCCGACTCCCGAGAACATTCCGGAAGTAACTGATCCCAGATTCATTCTGCACGAGGATGCAGAAGCCGTTTTCCTGGACGAGGACAGCTACGAGACCGTGACCATTGGAGTAGCTGACGGGGAATACGAGGAAATGTTCGGAGAAGTCATGGATGTTGCTGCGCTGGATGACGGCATCTTTCTGGTGCTGGACTCGGAGGCCAGTGAAGTGCGCATGTTCGATTACGGCGGATCCTTTATTGGACTGTTCGGTGGACCGGGTGAAGGCCCCGGGGAATTCCGTGGATCAGTGGATCAGCTTTCTGTTTCGAAGCGCGGGGACTTGGTCTTTGCAGTAGGATCTGGTTCCCATTTAGTAACGGCCCTTGAACGCCGGGACAGAGCTATTTTCGAGTGGTATCTGAGCTTTCCGAAGAACTTGAACGGCAAGGCTGGATGCGTCATGAACGGCTATTTCTGGTTTTACGGATACTCACCCACGGTCAAGGGAGTCTTGCACAAATTCTCGTTTGAGGGTGAGCGAGTGGCGTCGTTCCTGGACTTCTACAAGTCGCCACGCGAATACATTTCGCACAGGATGTCGCGGCAGGGCATGCTGGCTTGCAGCGAAGAGCACGGCGTTGTTGCCCTAAATCGCGTGAATGCCCCTGTTCTAACCGGCTACAATGAGCAAGGCGTCGAGATCTGGCAGGTCAGGCTGGCTGACTTTGACCCTGCGAAAATTATAGAGTATAGCGGCAACGCCTGGGGCTGGGGGAGGCCTGAGCCTGGACAAGCCTTCCTTTCATCGCTTTTCTCCGATTCGTCCGGTGATTTCTATGTCCAGTATTCAATTGTGGAGCAGGATGGCGATCCGAGCACACGTGATCACGGTCCTCTTTTCAGGATCGAAGCCCGGACCGGAGAAGGGATGTACGTTGGGAGAGCGCCGCATATTCTGGACATTGATGGGGACTTTGTTTTCTCGGCATCGAACTATCCATTTCCGCACGTGGACATTCACAAGCGCAAGCCTGACGGCGACTGAGCTTTTTCCCGCTTTGTCGTGTACAGAGGGGCATTGCAGCGCCAGCGTGCGGGGCCACCTGAGAGGTACCCCTCAAGGGTACGGCCGTCTGCGACAGTCTGACGTCCTGCGGCGGCCGCGTACCTGTGCCATGGCCACTGCGACAAACGCAGACCTCTACAGTAGCGACGGCTGTCCAAGAGCTTCGCACATCCGCTGAAGCCTTCGAGCACTCCGCCACCCCGGTCACTTGGTCCCGGTGGATTTCCCAAACGGAGGAATCTCCAGTGCGAATGACGTGGTCGTTGCCGATTCCGAAACTGTTCCCGGAGTTGCTGCATATAATCGCGAATCCGAGCTGTGCCACTTGCGCTTGAATGGAATCGTGACCTTTCGAATGCTGCTTGTCTCCGCGTGCCTTTTCGTACTGGCCACCACAGGACTGCGGGTCGTGGATTCGCCGCCTCTTCCCATCCTTCTGGACACCCCGGAGATCGCAATTCTCGACGATAATGCGTGGCAGTTCGCGGGTGCAGTGTTGTCTGCGAATTCGAGTACAACCGAGCTGTGCGTGCTAGCCGGTGATGCTTCGGACGAGCGCAAATGCGAATTCTACCTGTGCCTGGAGGAGCTTTCCTGTGAAAGTCCGGAGCGATTCGAGGATGAAGAGACCGGAAATGTCGCCGTAGTCTGCCAATGAGGCTCGGCGGCTGACCCGGACCGTGCGACAGCTGTCCGCCTTGCACTTGAATTGAGACTGCAGCTGCGCGCGCATGCGCACCACGGCCGTCCGACAGCGCGCTATCGGCACCAGACCCGGCCAAACCTTGGCGGATTTGCCTCTTGTCGGTCGCGCTGTTCTGCCCGCAAGGATGCCTCATCCGTTTCCGGGGGCGATTCCTCAGGGTTTTTCGATCCGCGCCCTGACAATCAGTTCCGCGCCCAGGTCGTCCGTGGT
>CAZXEU010000108.1:0-1737 GCA_964639665.1 uncultured Rhodothermaceae bacterium
GTGGAATACTGGGGCCGCCTTCATGGCGACAACGCTGGGCGTGCCCACCCTGGCCTATTTGCCCTTCGCGTTTGTCAACCTGCTGAGCCCGGTGATTTCGGCGATTTACGGATTCACAGGCTTCACGATTGTGCCGCTGGAGGAGGACGGGGTATCCAAATCGACTGGCAGGGTGGACGGAGTCTGACTTTGCAGGTGTGGGCCGGTAGGGACCTCCACCCAGCAGATACTCCCAGCCCCCCGGGAGATGCCGCAAAGACCAGGCAGCGCCACAGCAATTGTGGGTCCTACGGGCGGAAAGGAGAGGTTGACAATGAACTCCGTGCAAGGCCACACCTGCCCGTCTTTCGGATCGGCTTCGCTTGAACAATTCCTCTCTTCGAAGTCGCAACCTCAGCGCCTTGCGCATTGCCCGGTTGTAACCGGCCCGATCCGTGGCGCAACCTTCAATTCGATCCTTGCTTGCAGCCGCCGGGAGCACGGCTTGACGATCCGGAGGCGAGTCGGACGGCTCTTGCAGGCCTATTGATTAAGTGCGAAGAATTGCATCAATCTGGTTTCCCAGCCAGAGCCCATGCCATATATTGAAATGCCTTGCCTCCTCATTCACCGCATCCAATCGCAACATGGCGCTATTCAAGCTTTCAGTCAACGGCAACGAGGTTGAAGTAGATGTAGCTCCCGATACGCCCATGCTGTGGGTGCTTCGTGATCACTTGAGGCTCGTCGGCACCAAGTACGGCTGCGGCATCGCCCAGTGTGGGGCCTGCACCATTCACTTGAACGGCGTCGCCGTTCGCTCGTGCGTGCTGCCCGTGTCGAGCGTGGCAAATCAGGCCATCACCACGATAGAGGGTCTTTCACCCGAGGGTACGCATCCCGTGCAGGAGGCGTGGCTCGAGCACGACGTGCCGCAATGCGGCTACTGCCAGGCCGGACAGATCATGAGCGCAGCGGCTTTGCTGGATGTAAATCCCTCTCCAGATGACGAGGAAATTGATGCGTGGATGGATGGCAATATCTGCCGCTGCGGCACGTACACACGCATCCATGCCGCCATCAAGACCGCGGCCGACAACATGGAGTAGACCCGGGCTGCTGTCCCTTCTGCCCAGACAACTTCCACCAAGACTCTGCAAAATACTCCCGTGATCCGCGTCCAGACAACCTGTAACAGGCGATTCTTCCTGAAGGCTTCCGCCCTGGCGGGCGGTGGCTTAATGCTCGGCTTCGACTGGCTGGGCGGCAGTGGCGCCTCCACTTCTGATGCTTCGCTCCTTGATGAGCGCGTCGACATCAATGCCTACGTAAAGATCGGCAGCGATGGCGCGGTTACCATCCTGTCGCCCAATCCGGAATTCGGGCAAAATGTGATGACGTCCATGCCCATGATCGTGGCCGAGGAACTGGACGTGGACTGGAATTCGGTCACCGTCGAGCAGGCGCCGTTCAACGCCGAGTCCTTTGACCGCCAGTTTACCGGCGGGAGCCAGGGCATTCGGCGCGGCTGGCAGGGGCTGCGCGCGGCTGGTGCCGCGGCGCGTCATATGCTTCGGCAGGCTGCCGCGCAGACCTGGCAGGTGCCCCTGGCGGAGGTCACCACGGAGGCCGGGGTATTGCACCATACGCCCAGCGGCAGATCCGCGGGCTTCGGAGAATTGGCCTCTGCGGCGGCAGCGGTTCCCGTGCCCGAGGAGGTCGAGCTGAAGGATGTGAAGGACTTCAGCATCATTGGTA
>CAZXEU010000109.1:0-17868 GCA_964639665.1 uncultured Rhodothermaceae bacterium
CTCCTGCGTTCTTTGCACGGGCGTGCCGATCGGCATCTCAATGCGCGCCACAACCACCTCACCCTCAATCTCCGGGATGAAGATGAACCCGACCAGCCCGCTGCGGACCACGCCCATGGACAGCACCATCAGCGCCACCGAGCCCAGGATCACCAGTCCGTATCGCCGCGTGCTGAAGCGAAGCACGGCATCCAGGGGACCCTGTACAAAGCGCAGCAGCGCCCGGTTGGTCGCTTGCTGCACCCGGTTGAGCCAGAGTGTTACGGCACCCGAGCCGCCGCCTCGCTTCATGTGCGACAGGTGGGCCGGAAGGATGAACAGGGACTCGATCAGGGAGAACACCAGCACCGCGATCACCACCGTGGGAATGGAGCGCATCAACTTGCCCATTGACCCGGGAACAAAGAGCATCGGTGCAAAGGCCGCTATGGTCGTCAGCACGGCGAAGACCACCGGGACACTGATGCGCGTGGCCCCCTTTACTGCGGCCGGCACGGCAGCCAGGCCGCGCTCCCTTTCCCTGTATATGTTCTCGCCTATTACGATGGCATCATCGACCACGATGCCGATGGCCACAATGAATGCGAATAGCGACGTCATATCGATCGAAAGGCCCAGGACCCCCATCACGGCGAACGTGCCCACAAAGGAAAGCACGAGACCCACCGCCGTCCATAGCGCCAGGTGCAGGTTCATGAACAGCACAAGAGCCAGCGTCACCAGGATAAAGCCCGCGATGCCGTTGCGTATAAGCAGGTCAAGCCGGCTCCTGAGATAGAGGTGCTCGTTGCGCCAGGTGTCCACGGAAATCCCCTCGGGTACGGTCAAGCGAAAACCCGCCAGGTATTCGTCCACGGCTTCTGCGATATCGAGCACGCGCTCGTCGCCCGTGCGGCTCACCGACACCAGCGCGGCGGGATATCCGCGGAACCGGGTAATCAGGTCGGCATCCCTGAATCCGTCCGTGACGCTCGCCAGATCGCGCACACGCACCACCGCACCATCGGGAGTGGCGCGGACTATGATGTCCTCAAACTCTTGCGCGGTAAGCCGCTGGCCCGTGGATCGCACGAGGATCTCACCGCCGCGCGTATCGAGGCTGCCGCCCGACAAGTCCAGGCTGCCGCGGCGGACCGCCGCCGCCACGTCGGAAAGACGCAGTCCGTATGCGTGGAGCGCGCTTTCCGGCACCTCAATGGAGATCTCGTAGTCACGAACGCCCGTCGTTCGCACATAAGAGACCTCATCCAAATCCGTCAGGTCGTCCTTTACCCGTTCGGCAAGCGCCTTGAGCGTGTGCTCGTCTGCGTTGCCATAGATGGCAACCTGGAGCACGTTCCTGCGCGTGGTCAGCTCGCGTACTACGGGCCGCTCCGCCTCGGCAGGGAATGTGTCGATGCGGTCTACTGCGCTCTTTATGTCGCTTAGTGCACGGTCCAGGTTCGTGCCCAGTTCAAGACTGATGGTCAGCACACCGACGTGCTCGGAGGCCGCAGCCACGATCTCCTTGATGCCGTCGATGCCATCGACGGCCTCCTCGATCCGGCGCACCACGGAATCCTCTACTTCCTCGGGCGTCGCACCGGGATAGTCCGCCCGTATTTCAACGGCGTCAAGGCTCGATTCCTGAAAGACCTCTTGCGGAATCCTCACCAGGCTGAGGATGCCCATGATCAGAATCAGCGCCATGAGCAGATTCGCGGCGACGCTGTTCTGCGCCATGTAGGCAATGGCGTTCTTCATGTCGGCGCTGCGTCCGGCTACTGCGTAATCAGCTGAACCTGCATGCCGTCCGTGACAGCGTCCAACGTGCCTGTCACGACCGCGTATTCCTCCGTAATACCGCCTGAAATGTAGACGGTGTCCTCGACCTCCTGAATGATTTCCACGGGGCGAATCTGCAGACGTCCGTCTTCGACCACCCAGACCACGGCGCCCTGCCTCAGCGCTCCTCTGGGCAGCGTGTAGTACTCGTCAAACTGGCGTCCCTCCAGGTAGGCCGTCACGTGCGTGCCCACAAGAAGCGGAGGGCGCTGCCCGTCGGTTTCATAGGGCCGGAGCACGCGGATCACCGCGTTGAGCGTGCGGGAAGCCTCCGACAACGCCCCTTCCGTGCGGTGGACATAGCCTTCCCACTCGTGCACGCCTCCGGCATGGGCAGCCACAACCCTGGCCCGATTGCGCTGCGCCCCGCCACCGAGCACGTCACCGAGCAGCGCCACGTCGCGTCCGGCGACGGCTACATCGATTTCAGCCACATCGGTACCGTAGAATGCCGCGACTACTTGCCCGGGCCCCACGACCTGGCCCAGGTCCGCGCCAATTGTCCGGATGCGACCGTTGAACGGCGCCGTGATACGAGTCCTCTGAAGGCGCGCTTCCGCATCCTGCAGGCGGGCCCTGGCACTCTCAAGCAGCGCTGCGGCCGCCTGCCCTTGCGGTTCCCTGAAGACCAGGCTGCCAAGCTCCGTGCTGTCGGGCTGCGCACGGTCGCCGGTCAAGCCTTCCAGGCGGGACCACTCCTCCCGCGCGATGGCCGATTCCTCCTCCGCACGGAGTACATCCAGCTGCCGCTGCACCACTTCGGCGCGCGCTATGGTCACCGCATTGGCATAGTCCACAGAGTCGATCCTGAGCAGCTCCTGCCCCTCGCGAAACGTACCTCCCGCGACGAATCCATCCGCGGTCCATGTCACCTTGCCCGCCACCTCGGCAATCAGCGTTATTTCGCGAAGCGGGCGTACGCTTCCGTATCCGGAAACCGTGATGCGCCCTTCGTGGCGCTCGGCATGCACTGCAGCCACTTCGGGAGGCACGTGCTGCGGGGCCGGATCCGGAGCTTCGGGGCGCAGCCGCGAAAGTATGCGCGGCACGATAATGGCCACTGCCAGCACGGCGACAGCGGCCAGTACAATGACCAATCTGCGTCGATTCATCGCGGCCGAACGCTATTTGTTGCTAAGCATGACTAGGGTGTTGTCGGGAAGTCTTCCGCAGATTCATCAATCCATGCTCCTCCGAGCGAGCGGTGTACTGCCAGGCGTGCTTCGGCCAACGCGCGGTGCGATGCTGCCAGCGCCATCCCCGTACGTAACAGGTTTCGCCGGCCGTCCAGATAACCCACGTAGTCTCCCACGCCGCGTACGTAGCGCCGCTCCTGATACCGCGCGCTCTCGAGTGCAGCCTCGTACGAGGCAAACAGCAGGTCATGGCGCTCCTTCTCCTTGCCATAATGCACGAGTGCGGCCTCGACCTCCCTGAACGCGGTAAGCACCGTCTTTTCATACTGCGCAGCCATTTGTTCATATTGGGCCCATGCGGCCCGAACGTTCGCCCGCATCGTCGCGGCGTTGAAAATGGGCGCGGTAATGCCGGCTCCGAGGCTCCAGAAGTTCTGACCGGTCTTGGCGATATCCGCGAGGTCACTGCTCTGCGTTCCTGCAGCCCCGGTCAGGGCAAAGCTGGGAAAGCGGGCCGCGCGGGCTACGCCAATGCGCTCGCGCGCCGCTTCCAGGCGCTGGAACGCCGCCACGATGTCGGGTCTCTCCTGGAGCAGATCGGACGGGATGCCGCTCGGGATGTCCTCCAGCACAAACGCGTGGGCAGCCTCTGAGACGACCAGGGTGTCAAACGGAGCCTGGTAGCGCCCAAGAATGAGGGCCAGCCGGCCCCGAGCCGCTTCGAGCGCGCTCTCGATCAGGGGCAGCTCCGCCCGCGCCGCATCCAGCTCCTGCTGCACAGAATAATATTCGAATGAGGAGGCGAGTCCGCGCTCGTAGCGCCCCGAGGTGACGTCGGCGCGCTCCTGCAGGATGTCGACACTCTCGCGCATCAGTGCAAGCGTACTCTGCCGTTCCACCACCGCGAAATACGCCGCTATCGTTTCCCCTATGACGCCCAGCAGCGCCGTCCGCACATCCGAGCGAGTAGCAAAGAACTCCCTGAGCACCGCACGCTTGGTTCCGCTCGCCCGCCCCCAGAAGTC
Source organism: uncultured Rhodothermaceae bacterium (assembly GCA_964639665.1). GTDB lineage: Bacteria > Bacteroidota > Rhodothermia > Rhodothermales > Bin80 > CAZXEU01. The sequence continues at coordinate 3,986 of CAZXEU010000109.1, forward strand.
CAGCTCGAAGGCAAACCCGAGGGATGCGCTGTAGGTCGTGAATTTGAAGCGGTCAGGAAACTCGGGAGCGCCCGGAAAGCTGATATTCTCGCTGAGCTGTCCCCCGATCCCGGTGTTGGAGGGCGTGTTCTGCTCGTCCCTGCGTCCGGACAATGCCACCGACGGCAGCTGTCCGGCCCGGGCAATGCGAAACCGGTTCTGTAATTCGTCCACGCGAGCGATGGCCACGCGCAGGTCCAGGTTGTTCGCCACAGCCGTGTCCACGAGCTGGTCCAGGTATGGATCAGCAAAGCCGTGCCACCAATAGTGCTGGGCCGCAGCCTCCTCCAGCGTGGCCGCCGCAAATTCTGCCGGCAACTCCTCGACAGGCCGCTGCGCGCGCGGTGCCATTGAGCAGCCAAAAACCAGCATGGCCGCCAGCATCAGCACACTGCCAGCGGGTCCAGCCCGGCGCAGCCCGGTATCGCCCGGTCTGCATGCGCTGGTATCGCGGCACCTGGCCGCTGCATTGCTTCTCATGAAGTCCCTTTTGCTGCGAGAGGGCCCCCTAATATAAATAATGGTCGCACGCTGTTGTTGGCGGCGGTCGCCTCCCCGCCATCCGGCTGTGCCGGATCCGCGCTCTGGTCCGGCGCGGAGGTTTGCCGAGGCACGGAGCCGGCTGAAGCTCATCGTTTCGGGTCACCGTATTTTGTAGCTTGATTCATTGTCCGCGGCGCAAATGGGCAACGGCCACTTCCAATGGAGAGCGCGACTGGCGCTGCTTGGCGGCATCGTTCTGGCGGGATGCGTCCCGCAAGAGACGCTCGACTGCGGCACCCTTGAAGGTGCCTTCGATCGCGTTGCGGAGGAAGGTGCGTTGCTCGCCGCCGCAGCGGATTCGCTGGAAGCGCAGTTGAACGCCGCGTGCGAGGCGCTACCCCTGGTGGCCCGCTTGCCGGAAGCATTTTATTCTCCGCCGGATACCGCGCAGGCGCAGGCCCTGGACTCGCTGGTGCGGCGTCAGGAATTGCTCGACCGACAACTGCACGGGATCCTGGCTGCCACGACGGCTGGCTTATTCGGCAGCAGGCCGCCCGCCCGCTTTGATGAATTGCGGGCGCAGCTGGAAAGCAGCGTGCCGGCCGGCCAGGACATGGACCCGATGGCGGCCCTCGCTGCGCACGTGTCCGGGTTCGAATCGGCGAAGGTCCTTCTGGGCGGCTGGCTCAGCGAGGTCGATTCGCCGCAAGCGGCCGCCCTTGCCAGGCTCCAGGTTGCGCTCCTGGACTCGCTGCACGCCGCGCTGCGTGCCTCCTTTGTGCGCACCCTCCCGGCAGCCGGCGCACCACTTTCTCCTTCGCTCGATACGCTGGGCGCGGAGATCCGGCATTTGGCAGCGCGGCACGCCGTGCAGGCCGCGTCCCATCGCGCCTTCATGCAGGGCATAGCAGGAAGTGCCATCCCGCTTGCCGGCACAGCTGAGAGTTCGCGCACGAGAGAGCTCGCGTGGCAGTTTGGCCAGGCGGCGGGCCTGCTTCGGGAAGTCATTCTTGCACTGCAGGCATCGGCCCAGTACTACGCCGATGCCGGCACCGGGGCTTCGCGGCTCAGGCTGGAGGACGCCATCGGGCGGCTTGCCGACGCGGCCGGCACCCTGGAGCACCGATCGGCGGACCTGGCGCGTGCGATGGGCCGCCCCGACGCAGGCGCAACCGACAGCGTACGCCTGGCAGTTGAAGCCATAGAGCGCGAACTGCTCCGCCAGGAGCGGAGCCTCGCCGGACTTCAGGATGCCCTCGCATCAATTGCTCCCGCCGAGCGCGACCAGAGGCCCGTGCAGCTGATCGGCGAAGCTGCCGCCGTCTACGGCGACGTGCACGCAGACACGCGCGCGCTCGCCGAAGCGCTGACGGCACAATTGGGCAGCGAATTGCAGAACTACGGCGCCAAGATATTTGCCACCATCCTGCTCATTCTGGTAGGATTCGGCCTGATTCGGGCTGCCATGTGGCTGCTCGACACGATAGCCGAGCGCAGTGCCAGCCGGCGCCTGTTCTACAAGCGGCTCATCCCCATCGTACGCCTGGTGGTCTGGAGCGTCTTGCTCTACGTGGTACTGGCCTACGTATTTCAGCTGGACCAGCGGAGTCTCTTCGCGGCGGCCGCCGCCATAGGTGTCGCCATCGGCTTCGCGGCGCAGAACATCCTGAAGAATGTCTTCGGCGGCATCATCATCATTTTCGACCAGCCTTTCCAGGTCGGGGACAAGATCCGGGTGGGAGGAACCTACGGCGAAGTGGTCTCGATCGGACTTCGGGCCACCCGCATTGTCACGCCGGACGACAACGAAGTTACCGTGCCCAATGCGCAGGTGATCGATACGCAGGTCGCCAACGCGAACACGGGGTCGCTGGACTGCCAGGTGGTGGTTGAGCTCTTCATTCCGGGCTGGTCCGATACCGCCAAGGCCAAAGCGATTGCCTATAGCGCAGCCGCGAATTCGAAATATGTTTTCCTGGGCAAACCAATCGTGGTCAACGTACAGGACGTGTTCAAGGAAACTTTCCTTACCCGCCTCGCCGTCAAGGCCTACGTGCTGGATACGCGATACGAGTTCGCCTTCGCCAGCGACGTCACAGAAACGGCCAAGGCTGAATTCAAGCGGCAGGGATACTTCGCCCAACTCGAAAAGGGCGGAATAGCCTGGAAGGCACCGTGACCGAACCAACAGCAGAGCACACCCTGGGCGAAGCCGGGATTGGCCCGGCGAACAGGAGCCTGGTCCTGGAGGCCAGCGCAGCGGCCAGGGATGCCTTCGACAGCGCACTTCGCGGCTTTGAAGCACAGGTTGCACGGCCGTTGCGGGAACTGGTGGCTGCGGGCGCGCGGAGGCACGGCAACATGGCTGGCGAGGGCGTCTCCGCCTCCCGGGTGGCCGCCTACCGCACGGTCGTCTGCGAAGAAGTACTGGGACCGCTTGCCGAGCAGCTGGCGAACCTTCCCCGTGAGCTGGCCATCGATGCCATCATCAGAATCCCGGAGGTTCTCGCTCCCCTGGCCGAGCACGCAGCCGAGCAATTGACCATGCCGCCCGTGGCTGCAGCGGCATCGAAAAACGGGCAAGACCGCAACACGGGTTCCGGCCACGCACTCAGGCGGCTGCGCCCGGTGGGCCGCCGCCGCAAGGACGCCCAATCGGAGGACCACAGGATTGTCCCTTTTCGCGCGCTCCTGCGCTACCATTTTCGCGTCCGGGTGGCTCGCTCGGCCGAAAGGCTTCACAGCCACGCCGAGAGACACGTGGCCTCCATGGCCGGACGCCTGGAGGCCGCGATGAGCAAGTGGTCAGACGCGCTGCTTCGCATCGAACATGAGCTGGAAGGCGATGTGGCGCCGGAGGTGCCTCTGGAGGCCCACCCGGAGCGCTCGCTGGTAGATGAGGAGTATCGCGCGGCGCCCGAGATGGCTGAAGAGCTGCGAGCCGCAGCGAACGGACTTCAGCAAGTCCTGGAAGACGTTGCGGCAGGGTCCATGCCGGAATTCGACAGCGCGGCTGCGCTCGACCAGGACCTGCTGCAGCTCGCCGAAGACCTGCGGCACGCTGGCACCGCATCGCTGAAGGAATCGGACCGCAGACTGCCGGAGGAATTCGCCGCACATCGCATGCGAGAGTTGCGAAAGCGCTGGTCTTCGTGGCACGAGCAGGCACGCGCGCGCATGGATCTTGTCATCCGGATGCTCCGCTTGCGCCAGGCGGTAGTCGAGGCCCGCGGAGCGGCGACCACCCAGGTAAGGCGCGCGGCCCTCGCACCGGTGCTGCAAGCTTTCGGCGACGCGGCGACGCAGCTGGAGGATGCCTCCCGGTCCTGCTCTGCTGAAGAGCCGGACAGCCTGCCCGCGGCCCTTCAGCACCTGGAGGATGCCGCGCTCGAGCCCGTTCGGCATTCCCTTACGGGACTCCCCGGAACGCTGGCCGCCGACCAGGTGCTGGCGCTGGCGGGACGCGACCAGTGGCAGGCCCTGACAAGCCAGGTGCAAGACTGGCCCGATGCCTTTGTCACGCACCCCACGCCGCAGCCTGAATCACCCATAGTGCCTGGCGCCGGCATCGAACGCCGCCACGTAAAGCGCGATGTGCTGCAGGTGCTTGCACCGTTTTCCGAGCGGCTTGCCCCGAGCGCAGAGCGGCTTCGCGGGCGGCTCCGCGACATATGGCAAGCAGCGGAGCAGGTACTGAGCGTCGCGGAGTTCAGCCTCGCGGCAGCACGCAAGGAACTGGAAGGCGGCAACGGACAGCAACGTGCCGAAGACGCGAGGCAGCTCGCCAGCGGAGGCCTGCTGCGTGCGGCGGACACGCTCCGGGACCTGCTTCAGTCACTGCAAGCACCCTGGCAGCAGTTCGCGCAGGCCGTCCACGAGCTTTTCCGGCAGGACTGGGCGGACATTCACCGCAGCGTTCGTGCCGAGGCCTCCATTGAGCACTGGTGGCTGGGCCTTCGAAAGCGACTGGGCCGCGGGCGTCAGCAGGCCGGCGTACGGCTGCGCGCCCGGGTGGCAGGGATCCGCAGCGCGCTGGGCCAGGTTCTGCGGCGGGGGCATCGACGGGCCGCGGACCTCATCGAGCAGGGCCGCACGGCTATCGGCGTGACCGGCGCCGCAGAGAGCGCGCGGCTCGCCACGCTGGAAGCCATCAGCCAGGATGCCTTGCGCGCGCTGCAGGAACAGCTGCCGCTGGTGTATCGCAAGCTGTTTGCGCTGGAGCCGGTTTCCGAACCGTGGCTGCTGGAAGGCCGCGACGACGATCTGGCATACCTGCGTCAGCATGTGCACCGGGGCCAAAGCAACGTGACCGCCGGAGCGCTATTGCTACCCATGCCGGCAGGCAGCGGACGAACAAGCCTGCTGCGCATACTCGCAATGGAGCTTGAAGAAACCAACAGCACGCACACGGTGACGCTCCAGCGGCGCGTGCACCATGCCGCCGAGCTGGCCCATGCGCTGGCTGGGGCCATGGGCATCAGCGCGCACTCGCTCGAGGAACTGGAAAGGCGGCTGCTGCAGTCCCGCCCTGCGGTCTGCCTCATAGACAACCTGGAGCACCTGATGCTGCGGACCTACGGCGGGACGGCTCTTCTGGAGCGCGCCCTGCTTTTCTTCGCCCGCACAGCTTCCCGCGTGTGCTGGATCGGCACGATAAGCAATCTTGCGTGGCAGTACCTGGAACGGGTACTCGGCAGCGCGTCCAGCCTCGTATCCACCTACCGCCCCGCCGTCGCAAGCCGCTCGATGCTCGGCAGCATCATGCTCGGCAGGCACAACCGCAGCGGTCTGCGCCTGGTCTTCGCACCTGGTGCTGCCTTAACCCCGATCTTCTACAGAAAACTGGAGCGGGCACGCGACGAAGAGGCGCGCCAGGCACTGCTCCGGGACCACTGCATCGAGCGCCTCTACCACCAGTGCGGATCAAATATCGCGCTCGGCCTCTTCTACTGGCTGCGCTCGGCCGCATTTGACCGTGGACGCGTTACCCTGCAAGCGCCGGCGCCGCTAAGCTTCCGCTTTCTCGAGACCCTTGGGCTGGCGCGGGCCTTCACGCTCAAGGCCTTTCTGATGCACAATACGCTGACTCTTTCCGAGCATGAGGCCATCTTTCACGCGCCGGAAGACGAAAGCGCATCTTCGCTCCAGTCGCTCTTGAAACTCAACCTGATCGTGCCGTGCGAAAGCCAGCCGGCCAGCCCGGGTGGGGCGCCCGGCCGGATAGCCGATAGCGCGCGCTTTCGGCTGCATCCCCTCGTCGTGCACCCGGTAGAACAATGGCTGCGCGGGCAGAACATCATTCACTGAGGTTGTGTGCCGCAACTGACTTACCGGCTGCTGATCGAGTATGACGGCACACCGTTTGCCGGGTGGCAGCGCCAGGCCGGAGTCGCCACCGTCCAGCAGACCCTCGAAGAGGCCCTTGAGACGGCGCTGCGCAGGCGCACTGCCCTTGTCGGAGCGGGCCGCACGGATGCCGGCGTACACGCCCGGGGCCAGGTAGCGCACTTCGTGGCGCCGGGCGGCGTGGATGAAGCCAGGCTCCTGCGCTCGCTGAATGGCATCCTGCCGGGCTCCATAGCTGTTCTCGCGCTTGAGCGTGCCCCGGAAGGATTCCACGCGCGATTCGACGCCCGTAAGCGCAGATACCGGTACCATGTCAGTACGCAGGCGCGGGCCCTGGATGCTGGCTGGCGCCTCCGGCTGGCGGCACCTGCTGACTTTGAACGAATGAACCGGGCGGCGCGTAGCATGCTCGGCGTGCATCATTTCGGGGCATTCTGCCGTACGCAGTCCGAACCCCAAAACAGGGTCTGTGAGGTCAGCAAGGCCGTGTGGACGGAAGAAGTCCGGGCGGGCGACTGGCACTTTGAAATCATCGCAGACCGGTTCCTGCACGGCATGGTTCGCACCATCGTGGGCACATTTCTGGAAGTCGGGCGCGGAAAGAAGCAGCCGGAAGACATCGCGCGCATCCTGGCCACGCAGGATCGGAGAGAGGCTGGCCCCGCGGCTCCGGCACACGGCCTGGTCCTGGAAAGCGTGACGTACTAAGGCGTGAGGCGAGCTCGCACCCAAATGCCGGCCGCCAGCCGCGCCGTAGCCGCGGCATTGGGCCTGGTGGCGCTCCTGGGCTGCGAGCGGCCGCTCGCGGACTTCAGCGGGTCCACCATCTCGATTCTCGCCCCGGATCTCTCGGGGGTGCTGACCGAGAGTGAAATCCACTTCCGCGTGGCGGTCCGCTCGATCAATTCCGTAACCAGGGTTCGTCTGAACAATCTCCCGCTGGATCTCTCGGCGGACGGGAGCCACTGGGAAATCACGTATGTGCTTCGCCTCGGACTGAACCCGCTGATCTTCGAAGCAACCACGGAACAGGGCAATACGGATATCGACACCGTGTATGCCATGCACATGCCCGTCGGTGTAAGCCTGAATGCACCGAATCTGCCGGAAGGCCGCGGAGGCCACACGGCCACGTTCACGCTGGCAGGAGACATCCTGGTGGCAGGCGGTTCAGTGCGGCGCGGAGATCCGGCCTCGGCCGATGCCTTTGTGCTTGTTCGCGGCGGCCGTGCCTTCGAAACGCTGCCGCAGAAGATGCACGCGGCCCGAACCGGTCATACGGCCACGCGCCTGGCTGACGGGCGCGTGCTGCTTCTGGGAGGAAGCACGACAGACAACCTGCAAAGCATAATCGATTTGGTCGAGACCGCCGAGCTGTATGACCCGGCGACTGATTCCTTCGCGGTGGTGCCGGTAGTCGGGCAGCCAATTCGCCGGACGCTGCACTCAGCCATACTGCGCGACAACGATGCCGGCACATTCATAGATCTGTACGGCGGTCGCGGAGATACGCGGTACATCCCGGAGCCTTTCCTGGGCGTGCGCCGCGATCTGCGCTCCTTCGAGTTTGCCCGCGATACCCTGTTCGCGCTGCATACCCTGGCCAGCGCCCCGTTTCTCGATGCGGCCGTCTATGGACACAGCGTAACCCGGCTGCACGCCAACACGTACGTTGTCCTGGGCGGCAGTTCGAACAGCGGCCTTTCGGCCGAATCGGACTTTCTCCTTGAGTACACTGCCTCCGGGGGCCTAAGGACAAGCCGAATCCCGGCCATGACTACCGCTCGTACGCAGCATGCCGCGTCACTCTTGCTCGGCAACTTCGTGGTCGTCTTCGGCGGCATGCAAGACCAGGATCAGGACATCGTAACCGGCCGGGAAGTGTTCAGCAAGGTAGCGGACAGGTTTTTCACGCTGCCCAGGCTGCAGGCAAGCGCTCGGAGGTATGCCCATGCTGCCGTCCCGCGGTCGCAGCAGCTCGTGCTCCTGATCGGCGGCTTCGGCCTCGACGGAACTGCCTACGCTGCCTCAGAGTTTTTCGCGATAACGGAGTGAGGAGCGGCCAGGCCATGGATTTGCAGCAAGTATTGCGCTGGATTGTGATTGCGATGATCATCGTCATCGCGGTGCTGCTGCTCAATGAGCTGCTCGACGTGCTGGGATTCCTTGCGGTGCTGGCGCTTCGCATCCTGATCGGGCTGTTTATTCTCGCCGTCGTACTCCGGATTGCGGGCTTCTTCCTGGGACGGAGATAGGCAAATCCTGCATGAGCCTTTCCACCCTCCTGGCGACCGACCGGCGGTGGATGCAGGCGGCCCTGCGGGAGGCAGAGCACGCTTTTGAAAAGGAAGAAGTGCCTGTCGGTGCCGTAGTGGTTTGCGGAGACCGCATAGTGGGGCGCGGCCACAACCTGGTGGAACGCCTGGCAGACCCGACCGCGCATGCCGAAATGATCGCTATAACAGCAGCGTGCGACACGCTCGGAACCAAGCACCTCGATTCCTGCACGCTCTACGTTACATTGGAGCCTTGTCCCATGTGTGCCGGGGCCATCGTCTGGGCACGCGTCGCCCGGCTCGTTTTTGGTGCCCTGGACGAGAAAGCCGGCAGCGCCTCTACGCTCTACAACATTCCGCAGGACGCCCGTCTGAATCACCGCACGGAAATCGTATCCGGCCTGGAGGAGGCGCAGTGCGCCGAGCTGCTGAGGGCGTTTTTCGGGGCGCGCCGCTAGGCCGTAGAGTCCCGGTCGCATACTCCGAGTACGGTCAGTCCGGCCCGCTGCGCCAAAGGACCGTCTGCAGAATTATACCGAAGGGCCTTGACGCCGTCCACAAACGCCTGACGGAAATGGCCACCGTCCCTTGTGAGGGATCCGCCCGATCCGTACCGCCGGCGTGGCCTGAATACCGGACCGAGTGCAGGACATCAACGGAAAGGCCAGTTGGCGTGCTGCAGGCGTCGTATTACCTTCGGCGCTGCCTCAGTCATGCGTTGGACAAGCCGAACTGACGATGTGGACCTATGCGATCGAAGCCATACGTTTCCCGCCTCGTCGATCAGTGAGGTACTGGTCAGTTCATTGACGGTACCGGCGTATATTTGCTGAATCGTCTGCGGCCTATGCACTTTCCTGATCAGAGTCATATTAACCAAGTCCGCGATGCGCTTTGGAGGCGTTCTGGTGATGCTTCCGTCATGGTCGGAGCTGGTTTCAGCAGAAATGCCTTCAGTGCAGTCCCGGGCACCGTTGTCTCGCCGACATTGCTTGATTTGGCGCAAGCAATATTCAGCAAGCTTTATCCGCAGGACAGTCATCCAAACCGCGAAGACGCCACTGAGCTGCTGCCCAAGTCCGATAGCTTCCCGCTACTGGCGCAGGAGTTCGAAGTCGCATTCGGACGAGGTAGACTTCATCAATTCCTCGAAGGCCTTATCCGCGATAACGAGCTAATGCCTACACACATGCATGAGCGCTTTGTGAGTCTTCCTTGGCGTGATGTCTTTACTACCAATTGGGATACGCTCTTGGAACGGTCAATTGCTTCCGCTCCTGACCGTAAGTACAGCATCCTGCGAAACAAAGACGAAATCCCATTTGCAAATCAGCCACGCATAGCCAAGTTGCACGGATCTTTACCCGCGCATTATCCGCTGATCTGTACCCAAGAGGACTACAGAACCTATCCGGCAAAATTCGCGCCGTTCGTGAACACGGTGCAACAGGCCATGATGGAGACCGTGTTCTTGCTGATTGGGTTTTCGGGAGAGGATCCAAACTTCATCCATTGGACGGGTTGGGTCCGTGACAATCTTGGTGAATCGGCGCCCAAGATATATTTGGCGGGCTTGCTAGACCTGTCGCCTCACCGGCGTCGAATGCTTGAACAGCGAAACGTGGTTTCTATTGACCTTGCACGCCATCCCAAAGCGAGCGAATGGCCGGAGCACCAGCGACACCACTATGCAACGGAGTGGATTTTGCACACACTGGAACGTGGACACCCGTATACGCCAACGGACTGGCCCTCACCCAGAAAGCGGAATTATCCGCCGGTACCTGTTTACCTCCAGCCTGTTGTAGAGATTGATTCAGACCAGCCCCAAGAAGAACCGTGGGCCAATTCTGAATCCAATTCCGGAGACCTAGAGGAACGCGTAGACAGCATTGTCCAGATTTGGACTCATAACAGAAACCTATATCCTGGATGGTTGGCTGTTCCAGTCAGCGTGCGTGCGAATTTCAGTTCGATTACTAATGCTTGGGAACCGAAGATCCTTAGCGTGCTGCCTAACCTTGACCCCGTGCGACAACTGCGAGCGGTCTACGAATTAGTGTGGCGACGCGAGATTCTGCTGGATCCCGTTTCCAATGAGCTCGAGGCAGTCGCGGAGAATGTCCTACAGCAAATAGACTGCCGGGCACGCACTATCCGCGACGTGTCCAAGGCAGAAGTTGAGTGGGGCGCCGTGCGCGCAGAATACCGAAGCGTGGCGATCGCGCTCGTAACAACAGCGCGATATCGGTTTGATCACGAAGCGTTCCAGAAAAGGGTCAAAGCTCTACAAGATTTCCGCAACGAAGATCCTGATGTTTCACAGCGGATCTATCATGAGCGCTGCCTCTGGGCAATTTACTCACTGGACTACAAATCCCTGTCTGAATTGCTAAATGACTGGTCTACAGAGGATTGCGACCCGGTCTGGATGGTACGAAAAGCCGCTCTTCTCTACGAAACGAATCGCGTTGACGAGGCTTGTGAACTTACCGACCGAGCACTTTCAACTATCCGAAGGATTCCTGACGATAGCCGCAGCGTGGCCGGACCTACTCGAGAGGGTTGGTCCCAGGCAATAGCAGCGGTACTTGAGTCGATACCTAGTTGGATGCGATCGGATCGAGGTGATGCGGAGCTAACTCCTGACTTATCTCACTTCTATAGAAGGTGGCAAGAATTGGCCGCCATAAAGTGCGACTCGCAATCAGAGATAAGGGGGTACGCTGATGCGCTGGCTCCAACAAGCAGGAATAGAGACGCTCCACCATTTGATTTTGGGTTCAAGACGATTCCGGGGATTCAGTTCTCGAATGTTGCGCATGCTCGCTGGGTAGCCGCACGACGGGCGATTCGGCTAGCCGAAGTGGCCGGGTTGCCCACTTTTAGTTTCGACACTTTAAAGCTCGCAGCGGATGAATTGTCTTCATCTGAACCGGAAATGGCCGTGCGCTTGATACTCAGAACACTGAATTATGACGGAGATGATTTTCTAAAGCGAATCCTGTCGCGGCCTCGCGTTGCCGTGATGCCTATGGAATCGGCGCAAGAGTTGACCAAGATTTGTAACGGTATCATTGGGTACGCGTTGCCTCGGATCGGCGGCGTAGATGCAAGAGGGCGGATATTGTTCTGGACTGAGCGCTTGCGAGTAGCGATGGAAGTACTGTCCCGGCTCGTGGTCCGATTAAGCCCAAGTATTGTGGAGGAAACGCTCAGTAGCGCTCTCACAGCCTATGAAAATGGTCGCATTGTGCAAGATTTGTGGCTGCATGGCCCTGTTTGCAATACGCTAAAGCGCTCTTGGCAATCTCTGCCCAAGCCGCGACGAGCTGCACGATTTCTTGATTTGTTGAGTGCTCCTATTCTCGGGACTGGCAGCACGACGCGTGCGCACTCTCTTTACCCGAGGCCGGAAGAGCTTATGCTGGAACAGCTTTCGCCACCTGATCGCACAAATGACAATGAAGGCCGTTGGCAACAGATCATAAGTCGACTGGTGAGTGGGCTGAATGAAGGCGGACAGGTTCGTGAGCGAGCATCACTTTGGGTTTCTCATATTGCGATTTGGAAGCGGCTTACTGAAGAGGAGGCTGTCAAGGTTGCTCGGGCTCTCTGGAACGAGAAGTTTGCAGGATTCGACGGCTTGCCTAGACAAACTTCACTCCTTGACTGGGTATTCATGGTGCTTCCTGAGCCGAAACCTGGTCTGGCAGAACAGCGCTTCCGCTGCACTTGGCTCACGGCCAGCCTGGCACCGCGAGAAAACGCACGGCGGCCCGACGACATTTTATGGCAGACTGGTAACGCCGTTGCCAAACTCAAGCATCATGGGTATCAATTTGCTCTATCGGAGAATGAGCAATCCCATTTGGCCGAAGTCGTGAGACGTTGGTCAAGTATCCCAGTGCCAAGTCTGCACGGCCCTTTTACGGCTGATCCTACTCCACGCGCGCTTGAAGGGTTGCGGTCAATACTAACTGCGATCCAAATCCCCACGGACATTGCCGAAAAGCTCCGTCAGAAAATGGAACGACTGAATGAATCAGGAATTCCCGCTTACCGACTTATTCCCGGCCTTCTGACGGCCATGCCAAACCGCCTAAATGATCTTGCTGTGGCGATGAGGAAGGGATTGATATCCGATAAGAGCGACCTAGCTGAAGGAGCGGCGAAAGGACTGTATGATTGGTTGATACTTGCAAACGAGACTGCTCCGCATATTCAGCCCCCTCCCGATGATTTGGTTCGCGAGATTGGCATCATTATCGCGACCAGTAGAATGAATTCTCTCGGTTCTGCTTTACAGATTGCCCAGTGGGTGTTCGACCGGGGAGCAGACTCGCAAAGGGAGATCATTCGTGATTTGGCACTGCAGGGACTGGAGTATCTATCGGAGGAACTGCAGTACGTTAAGGGAATCAGCCAGGATAACATTGACCTGCCGTTGCTTCGGTGGCACAGTGTACAACTTGCCTTCTCAATGGCCCGGCGTGACCTCCGAGGCAACCCGGCTGTTGCGCGCTGGCTGCAGAATGTAGAGGAAGATCCATTGCCCGAGATTCGATACGCTTTAGATCCCGCATCGGAGCGCCAATGCGAAGACCTTGCCGTCGCGAGTAATGAGTTGGACACCCAAGAATAGGGAGACTATAAGTACGAGTAGGCCGTGGCCGGAACGACGCGTCAAATGGTGGCGTACGCACGTGTAATTGATTTTGCCTGGTCTTTCGTGGCCACGTAGCGACGCGCAAACGGCTTTTCGCTCATGTCTCCCAACATTATGCTGCGCAGCTCGACATTGCGGATACTGGTCGCGCCGATGATGCTCGTTCTGGCGTGCGAGGCATCCGTGATCCGGGCTGCTTGCATGGAAGCGCCGCCATCGGCACTTGAGCACGACCATGGGCAAGACCATGGGCAAGACCATGGCAGCGAGGATGCCGGCGAGCATGCGAATGCCTGCGAAATGCCTTGCTGCGACCGCGTGCTGGCCGTCGAGACCGCATGCAGCAAGCCCCCGGCTCCGGCCCTTTCGGCACCCGCCTCTCTTGCTGCAGCCCTGCAGCAGCCTCTTTATCACGGTATCCGGCGGACCGTACCGTCACCCGCATCCCGTGGCAGGCCGCCGGATCCAGCCTGCCCGCCCAAATCCGGCCGCCAGGCCCTGCTTTCGACATTCCTGATCTGACTCGGTACCGGACCCTTCGGCCGTACCCAGTCAACCCGTACCTAGTCAGGATGTCATGTCTATTTCCCGGTGTGCACTTTGCCTGTGCACGATGCTCGTATGCGCTGCAGGCGCAGCGGGCCAGCCTACCCCCGAGTTCCTGGATCTTGCCGCCGTGCAAGCGGAGATCCTTGCTCGCAATCCTTCGCTGCGCGCAAGTCAACTGGAAGCGCAGGCCCTGGGCACAAAGGCCGCACAGGTATCGACGCTGCCGGACCCTACGGTCTCTGCTTCGTACTTGCCTTATCCCGTATACACGGCCCGCGGCAGGCAAAGGTCACAGTGGCGCCTGGAACAGGGTCTGCCGCTGCCCCGCACCCGCCGGCTCGAACGGCAGATAGCATCACTGTCGGCAGAGTCCGCTGCGCTCAGCACCGAGGCCTTCGCCCAGGACCTGGCACTGGAAGCGAAAAAGGCCTACTTCGAGCTCTACCGGGCGCAGGAGCACCTGCGCCACGTGGAGGACTTCCAGCGTCGCCTGCTTGCCTTCGAAGACGCGGCAGCGGCAC
>CAZXEU010000110.1:0-17633 GCA_964639665.1 uncultured Rhodothermaceae bacterium
TCTCCTCGTTATAGGCATAAACCGTTGACCAGTAGAGATTGCCAACGCCGCACTCGGTTTGGCTCTCAGCCACGAAATCTTCGGCTGCAGGCGTACCATCGGGCCCAGGCGGCAGCGAAGCTATGTCGATCGGCTCCAGAAGTCCTTCATCGCATCCCCGCACAGCGTCGGCGATTTCCAGGTCCACCACATCCCAGTGGATTTCACCGATGTCCACCTGCGCGCGGATTTGGGCGAGGCCGCCGTTGTAGTCCTCAACGACGATGCCGATACCGGTGGCCTCGGCGAAGGGAATGTTCGCACCCTCGTGTACGGCACGTCCAAATGAACCTCCCCAGGACACGGTCGTGATCGAACGCGGCGCATCCGATCCGCATGCGCAGGTTAACACTGTAACCAGAAGCGCGACAGCAAGCGGCTTTTCACGATAGCTCATGACTTCGTCGTTGTTTGGTCAGGGATGCTCGTGGTTGAGGGCACGGCAGTCAACGACAGTCCACCCGATGCGGACGGTGTCGCCCTCAAGCAACCCTCCATGCCCTACGATATTGGGGATTGTCGCGATGAAGTCTTCCATGCCGCAAGCGGCCAGGCGTATTCGCAGGTGATCGCCCAGAAACGTCAGGTCCTTCACCTTGGCGCTCACTTCGTTTTTGTAGAGGCCGGGCTCCGGGTTGATCGCGACGCGCTCGGGGCGGATCGAGAGCGTGACCCTGTCTCCCACAGCGCTGGGCGCCACTCTCAGCGCGCGGACCGTCTCGCCGCCCGTTTCCACCTCGTATGCGTTGTCGCCTTCCACCAACGCGGTGATGCGTCCGTGCAGCTGGTTGCTCTCGCCAATAAAGCGGGCTACAAAGGCGCGCTCCGGCTCTTCGTACAGGCCCTCGGGCACCGCAATCTGCTCGACTATGCCATCTCGCAGCACCGCCACCCGGTCCGACATGACCATCGCCTCCTGCTGATCATGCGTGACGTAGACCACGGTCACTGCCAGCGTGCGGTGGATGCGCCGGATTTCATACTGCATCTCTTCGCGCAGGCTGCGGTCCAGAGCCCCCAGGGGCTCGTCCATCAGCACCAGCGCGGGCTCGAATACCAGGGCTCGGGCGATAGCCACGCGCTGCTGCTGACCACCGGAGAGCTGGCGGGGCCGGCGGTCGGCAAAACCCTCAAGGCGCACCAGGCGCAGGACCCGCTCCACCCGCTCCAGGCGCTCTTCCTTGCCCATCCCCCGTACTTCCAGAGGAAACGCCAGGTTGGCGCCTACGGTCATGTGCGGAAAGAGCGCGTAGTTCTGGAACACCATCCCAATTCCGCGCTTGCGCGCCGGCAGGTCCTGGATGGGACGGCCATCGAGCAGGATTTCGCCCGCCGTAGGCGTCTGGAATCCGGCCAGCATCATCAGGATTGTGGTCTTTCCGGAGCCGGAAGGCCCCAGCAGCGTCACGAATTCGCCGGTGCGGATGCTGAGGTCGAGATCCTCGACAACCAGGGTGCGCCCGTCGTAGCTCTTGCTGACGCCGCGGAATTCGACGTGGGCGGTGTTTTCGTCGCTAATCAAGGCACCGCCGAGCATCTTCCCGGTGAATCCCCCAATTGGTCCACTTGGTGTTGAACGCTACAGCCGTCATAGGCTGACCGGATCCCGGTGGCAAAAGTCTGAAATCACAGGGGCAGTCTCGTCGCATGGATGTGGATGGCAAGGACACATCCTCAAGTCAGCCGGGCGAGGCCAGCATCCAGCAGATTGGTCAAAACAAGTACCGTAATCCAGAGGGCGCCGCTGTACATGCGCGCCCCGCGGTGTCGTGCATTCATTGTGTAATCACGACCGCCTGCAACCCATAGTCAATTCCCTTTGTTTGGGCAGTTGTTTGAATGTTGTCCGGTTGGGGCCTCGTCGTGGCATCCGGCTCAACGCCGGGGTGCGCTCACTGGTAGGCATCAGGTGAGCGGGGCAAGCACAGATGGCCAGCCCACGCAAATGCCGGCATCGCTCAGTTCTTTTCCTGTCCAGGATACTTGACGCGCAAGTGATAGATGCCGGACAGGTGCAACAGCAGTGTGCTGCGGATCTGGCGCAAATCCCGAAACGTCAGGGGCGTGTCTTCCAGTTGGCCCGAAGTCAGTCGCCTGTCAAAGATCGTATCCACGATGGATTCCAGGTGCTCCTGCGTTGGGTCATCCAAGCTGCGACTGGCTGCCTCCACGCCATCAGTAAGCATGAGTATGGCTGTTTCCCTGGTGCGCGGGCGGGGGCCCGGGTATCTAAAATCACCTTCGCCTACCGGATCATCGTTAGTGCGATTGCGGAGCGCCTTTTGGAAGAAGTACTCTATACGGGTGGTTCCGTGGTGCATGGGGATAAAGTTCAGCACTGCCCGCGGCAGACGCTCGCGTCGCCCAATGGATAGCCCCTCGGTAACGTGACTGGAGATGATGGCCGCGCTGGCACGCGGCTCAAGCGATTCATGCGGATTGATTCCGGAGCGCTGGTTTTCCACGAAATACCCGGGCTTGACCATTTTGCCGACATCGTGGTAGAGAGCTCCTACCCTTGTCAGGAGCCCGTTGGCCCCGATGGCTGTCGCAGCGGCTTCGGCCAGACTGGCGACCTGAAGGGAATGGCTGAACGTACCCGGAGCCTTGAGGGCCAGCTCTTTCAGGATGGGACGATTGGTGTCGGAGAGTTCAAGCAGTCTCAAGTCAGTTGTCACCCCGAATGCGCGCTCAAATACCCAGAGCAGCGGGTACGCCATGATGACGAGAAAAGAGCTGATGCCTGCCATCGTCAGCTGCGCCCATAGCTGCGAAATTGCACCCTGCAGGAACAGCCACGACGCCACAAGCGCAATGGCGTAGCCTGCGAAGGCAAAACCGGCGCTGAGAAAGAATTGGCCGCGATTGCGCACGTCCCGCACGCTGAACACCGCCAGCGTTCCTCCTGTTAGCGTTGCCAGCGTAAACTCCAGGTTGTAGCCGAGGAGAAGGCCTCCCACGAGAGCCAGGGCAAGCGTGCCCAGCAGTCCGATGCGGGAATCAAAAATCACCGTAAGCAGCACAGACACGGTCACGACAGGGACGGCGTACATCAGATCGGGATCGATCCGAATCGCAAGCGCAAAGAGCCCGATAATGCCTGCGAAGAGAAGTGCGAACAACAGCACCTTGGCGTTATCGTCGAAAATACTCCGGCGCGCCATGAACAGGTACAGGAAGAATATCATGAAACAGGACAGGGCCAGCATGGCCTGACCCGTGATCAGCCCCCATTGCAGCTGGGCCCCCTCCCGTCCCAGGCGCTCACGCTGCAGGGAGGTGATGACCTGCCTTATGGCCGGCGTTATCAGTTGTCCTTCCCGCACGATGTCTGTACCTTCCGCAACCATCCCGCGTGTCGGAGCTATGCTGCGCCTGGCTTCCTGCCAGCGCCGAACCGTGGCACCGTGCTGGTATTCGAGCGAGGGTACGAAGATGGCCTGGGCGAATTTTGTCGGGATCGCAAGGATTTCCGGGCCAAACGCTTCAAGCAAGTCGTGTTGGATGGCATCGAACGCCTGGTTCAACCCTACCCGGGTGGCCTTGCGCACCGTAGCATACGTGCTGGCATTCACGTTGCGGATGATGATCTCTTCCGTGTACACGCTGTCATGCGGAATGCTGAGAACCCCGTTTGCATTGAGCCGCGTGGCTAGCTCAAAGACGTGCGTCAGAACATCTTCGTATAGCGGCCGGCCATCGAGGAACTGCCTCGTCGTATCCGGCAGGTCCGGATTGCGACGGACGTAATCCTCTGACAGGAGAAGCCATTCCTCGTCGGCCAGGCGCACCAGTGCGTTATCCCGCAGCTCAAAATAGCGGACGGAATCCTGGCGGGCCTGATCTTCCAGGTCCTGCACGTCCGCAGGCTGACCGCCGAGGCGCAGCATTTGGGCCCTGGACTGGTTCAGGCGCCATTGGCGGTATGTTTCGAAAATCTCATCAAGCTGCCAGACCGCAGCCTCGAAATTCTCTTCCATCCGTACCTGGGCCTGCGCATTGCCGTGAAAAACAGGCTCTGTCGTGAAGCGGACGCGGTCCTGTTCTGCCCGCAGAGAGTCTTCTGACTTGTAGATGGCGAAGTCGAACGGGGCGACCAGGGTCTCGCGCTGCCAGATGCCTCCTTCCTCTACCGTGGTTTCATATACCGAGCCGCCCAGGAAGGCCAGTACCGCGACTGCGGTCAGGGCCAGGAGGATGAGAGACTTGCCAAGAAGATTCCTGCTCCTCTTGTCGCGGTCCGCGCGCAATGCGACGATGAGCTTTCGCGAGAATCGCATGCTTTGCCATGACGTGCGCATTAGCCGGAACCCCGAATGTCTGCTTTGCGAATTCGCCCCGCGAACTAGGCTCTATGACGCAGGGAAAGCAATGATCCAATGGCCATCGTAATGCCTCCGCCCACCACGGTGTACCAGGGCCATCCCATGGATCGCAGTCCCCGGGAGGCCGCCAGGTCACCGAACGGGTCGAAGGCAAAAACCCAGCCCTCCTGTGGACTATACCACAGTCCGAAAATAATGACGGTCATGAAGGCTACGGACAGGACGAATGCGATGATGGCGTCCGTCTGCCGGGCCGCCCGGGACACCAGGCCCAGCATAAAGACACCGATCAAGCCGCCGTATGTAAAGGAGGCAATAGCCAGGCCGAGCTCCACAATCGGGTTCTGCGTGTCCTGGAACAGACTCGCAAAGAGCACGAATACCACTCCCCACAATAGGGTAAATCCGCGAGATACAAGAAGCGCGCGCCTTTCTGCCAGGGGCTTGCGGCGCAGCCTTTCATAGAGGTCCATGACCGTAGAAGAGGCAAGCGCGTTCAGCGAAGACGACAGCGTACTCATGGCAGCTGCCACAATGCCTGCCAGCAGCAGTCCCGATAGTCCGGCCGGGATTCCTTCCAGAATGTACTTGGGAAATATCTCGTCCGCCCTTGTGAGCCCCAATTCGGCCGGAGTGCTGCCCCCGTAGTAGCCCCAGAGCAGGAGCCCGACTAACAGGAACAGGCCAAACTGGGCGGCGACAATAATGCCGCTTCCTATAAGTGCCTTCTTGCCGCCTTCCAGGGTCCGACACGTGAGCAGCCGCTGCACGATCAGCTGGTCCGTTCCGTGCGAAGCCATGGAAAACACGCCCCCGCCAATGACGGCAGTGGCAAATACGTAGGGCTCTGTGAACCATTCCGAGAACGACTGGCCCACGCCAAAATCCAGGATTCTGGTCTTTCCTTCTGCAGCGGCCATGGTCCAGAAGCCGTCCGGCACGGCATTGGAAAGCAGCACGACAGCCAGGATCCCGCCTCCGAGATACAGGAGCATCTGGACCACATCCATCCAGACCACGGCGCGGATGCCTCCGATGAGCGTGTAGACGATAGTGATAGCGGCCAGCACGAGGATGATTTGCAGATAGGACACCGGGGCTCCTAAAACGGCCAGGCCCGCGCTATCCGCAATGACCTTGAGTGGAATGGCCGTGGCAAAAAGCCGCACGCCGTCTGCCAGGAGCCGCGTCACGAGAAACGTAACGGACGCTGTCGCCCGCATGCCGTCGCCGAAGCGCTGCCCAAGAAACGCGTATGCCGTAACCAGGCTGCTGGAGAAGTACCGGGGCAGCAGCAGCATGCTCACCGCAATCCGTCCCAGGATATAGCCGAGCGTAATCTGCAGAAAAGTCATGCTGCCGCCGTAGGCCACGGCCGGCACGCTGATTACGGTAAGTGTACTGGTCTCGGTTGCCACCACGGAAAAGCACACCGCCCACCAGGGCAAGTCCCTGCCACCCAGGAAATAGTCTGCCGTACTGCGCTGGCGTCCGCCCATTCGGATTCCGAGGGCGGCGACGCCGACGAGGTAAATGACAAGGACCGCGTAGTCAAGGCCGGTTAGCATGGCGGTGGGTCAGTCCGGGAGCTATTTGGTCCGGAGTCCATAAATGAAGGTGAGTCTTTGCGGGAGCTACACCGGGCTTCGGTTAATAGAGAGGCGTGAGTAACCGGGCGCGTACCTAGCCAAGCCCCAGCTTCTTTTGCAGCTCTTCCAGCGGTACTCCCTTTGTCTCCGGCATCACGGTGAGTACCCAGATCAGTTGACCCACCATGCAGAGCGCGTAGAAGGCGAAGATGTGGGCGCCGGAGATTTCGGCAATCATGGGGAAGGTCAGCGATATAAGTGCCGCCATGATCCAGTGGACAAAGCTGCCAAGTGCCTGTCCCCGCGCGCGGACCGCATTTGGAAACACTTCGCCAATGAATACCCAGATAACCGAGCCCTGGCCAAAGGCGTGCGAGGCTATGAATACAACAAGGCAAACCAGTACGAGCGGGCCGGACGTTTCAGTGTAGAAGGCAACCGCCGTGGCGCTCAGGCTGATGATGTAGCCGATCGAGCCGACCAGCATCAGCTTGCGGCGGCCGAAATGGTCAATGACCGCCAGTGCGACCATGGTGACCAGAAGGTTGGTGCCTCCTATGATTACTGACTGCAGCAGGGCCGACGTTCCCGATGCGCCGGCCATTTCGAAGATGCGGCGCGTATAGTAGATAAGGGCGTTTATTCCCGAGAGCTGGTTGAAGGCGGCGATCGCCACGGCCAGCAAAATGGGCTTCATGTACTTCCTCTGGAAGAAGCGTTCCTTGAGGTAGCGGGCTGCGTCGGCCAGAGATTCGGTAATGGCGGCAATTTCGCTTTCCACGTTGCCGGCGTCCGTGCCAACCAGAGCGAGCACCTCCGACGCTTCCTCGGTACGTCCCTGCGCCACCAGCCACCGGGGACTGCGAGGATTGAGTGCCAAGAGTAGCGTGAAAGCTAAAGCGGGCAGGGCTTCGACGCCGAACATCCATCGCCATTCCGCCTCGCCTAGCCCCATGCCGGCAATGATGTAGTTGGACAGGTAGGCCAACAGTATGCCGAAGACGATATTGAGCTGGACCAGCGCCACGAGCCTGCCGCGAAACCGGGCCGGGGCGATTTCGGCAACGTAGAGCGGTGCCACTACGGAAGCGCCCCCCACGCCCAGGCCACCAATGAAACGGAAAAACATGAAGGATCCGGCATCCCAGGCCATCGCGCTTCCCAGGGCGGAAAAAAGGTAGAGTAGCCCCATTACCACCAGCAGAGGCCGCCTCCCGTAGCGGTCAGCCGGCCGCGCGAATACAATGGATCCGACTATAGTGCCCACCAGGGCACTGGCTACCAGGAAACCGTGCCAGAACGCCGTAGTCCCGAATGCACTGCTGAGAGCACCATACGCAGGACTGTAAAGCTCCCGGAGCATGCCCTCCGCTCCGGAAATTACCGCCGTATCAAATCCAAAGAGCAGTCCGCCGAGCGCGGCGACCACGGAAGCCGTCAGAAGTTTACGTGTCATCAGAAAGGACGATTGGCGGAATGAAGCATGCGAAGTTACGCAAGCGGGCCGACGGGCTCGGGAACCATTAATTCCGAAAGCCTGATTCTTGCAGGCAGTGCCGCGTCAGCTCGGGCGCACGAGCGCTTTGAGGCACCATGTGCGGCACCTTCCCGGGGCGGATCACTCGCGGGCGGGTCGCCAAAACCTGCCCGCCGATGCGACAATGCTGAATTGCGGCAGCGCCCAGGCGAAAGCTCGGGTGCGCATGCCAGCTGACCTGCTCCAAGCTCACTATTGCGCGCCCAGGGCCAGGATCCAGTCCCCTATGAGCTCCAGCACGCTGGGGGCAAGGGTCTCCTCGATAGTAGCATATTCAAGTACGTAGCCTGTCTCCGCCGTCTGGAACATGTGGTTAAGGCCTTCCAACTCGATTACGGTAGCCTCTGCATTGCCCGCTTCATTCAGAGCTGCCTCGATAACCGGAAGATTGGTAGAAGACTTTACCTGCGTGTCCTTGCTTCCTCCAATGGCCAGAACCGGCGCTGATACCGTCGTGAGCGCCGGCCGCGGGTCGTATGTCAGGAAATATCGCATCCACGCACTGTTTATCTGACGAATCTGGGCGTCGACCTGGGCACTCATGTCCGCGCCCGCCGGGCCCATCTGAGCATATTGCTCCATCATGATGGACTTTATCGCGTCGGCAGCCAAAGTGCTGTCGGCTTCGGTCTTGAGCACTTCATATATCCGCTCCTGCGTAGCACGCGTAGATTCGATAATGGTGTCGAACATTTCCTCCAACTGGGCAGCAGCCTCAGGCCCTGCTTGCAGGGCCATATCCAGTGCTGTCTGATAGCCCTGTTCCGCCTGCGCCATTACCTGATCCATCAGAATGATCTCACCCACGACTCCCGGCGCGGCCATCAGGACCAGGAAATCCACACCGTCAGATGCCGAGGCCACCATGGGAGCAACAATCCCGCCTTCACTGTGCCCCAAGAGGCCAACGCTTGCCCCTTCCAGCTCAGGGCGGGCCGCCAGGAATGCGTGCGCTGCCCTTGCATCCTCCGCAAAGTCCTCCGAAGTCGCATTATGCACGGTGCCTGTAGATCCTGCGTGTCCCCGGTCATCATAGCGCAGCACGGCAATGCCGCGGCGCGTGAGGTAGTCAGACAGAACCAGGAACGGTCGGTGATTGCTGATCTCGGAATCGCGATTCTGGGGGCCTGACCCCGAAATCAGCACAACGCCAGCCGCAACGGGTCCTGAGTCCGGCAGCGTGAGCGTGCCGGCCAGCGTTACGCCTTCAGCGCTGCTCTCAATGGCTACCTCTTCCGAGGTGTACGGGTAGGGTTCTACCGGATCCTGCCGGCGGGTACTCTGCATGATCGATTCGGACCGCGCCAGCACCAAAGGCATGCTGAACCCTGCCTGCTCCCAGGTTCCCCCTACAGACTGTCCGTCCTCGCTCAGCGAGCCGTTGAATTCGCCGAAAGCAACGAGCAGCACCATGCGCAGGGAGTCTCCATCGACCAGTACCGAGTCTACCGCAATGTCGTAGGCTCCCTGGTCCGGACTGGCAAAAGTGGCCGAAAGTGCACCAGACTCATCGGCCGCGATATCAAATGCCATGCGAAAACTCATGCCGATTTCCTCGACAGACAATTCTCCGGACCAGCTCCCCACAAAGCGGGATCCCTCAACGTGCTGCCCTACCGCGGCTGAGCTTCCTGCCAACATGGCGACGATCGCCCAGACCGTTCTTCTCAATACTTGCATCCGGCACCTCAACTGCAGAATGGGAAATGTTCGACTCGGCGTAATATAGGGCCCGGTGCCCGCACTTCGCGAGAAATCCCGCAGCCGCTTGCCATCGCTCCCGAAAGAAGAGCTGCCCGCTGCAGCTTGACATCGATCATTCCGGCCTTCCGGTCGCGGCGCGTGATTGGTCCGGACTGGCGTGACCCGTATGGGTAGCACGCAAGGTACCCTTCCGCTGCAATGCGGATGTAGGTGCCCAGCCGCTACCGAGATCGGACCAGTATACCGCGCGCAGGAGCTCGCCGCTGTAAATGGCAGCAATGTGCACCTTGCCCAGGCAGACTCTGACTGGAAGCGCGCGCTACCTGTAGCGGCTACGCTGCGGGATTGCTCCGTTGCAGGGCCCGGCACGGCAGCCCGGCTAAGGCAACACCGAGTGGCTGACACCGCCTCTTACCGGATTAGCCCGTTGATCTTGATGCCTTGTATCAATAACCAGGGCCTTACATAATGTATCACTTTAACTATGAGGTGTTATTTGTCTTGTTTGTAGGTACTCGAGACTGCGGCAAACGAACCACGGGCAAAATCCGTCCACGGTTCATCCCGAACCAGTTGCGCCGCCAGTTTTCCTATCTGGTCTGATGACTTGGCCGACTTGCCGCAGCCTCCGGCCGCCACAAACCAGCCGGCGTCCAATTCATCAACCATGGGAAACTCGGAAGGAGTGTAGGTTAGCAGGCACGGCTTGGTCATTGTGCGCGCTCCTGCCAAGCGCGGGATCAGGGATTGGAGCACAGGGACGAGTAGTTCCCGGGTGCGCGGGCTGCCTGCCGAGCGCATGTAAGCGTCTAGTTCGTCCAGTGATGAGACACTTTGGTCATGGTCGTAATCAGATCCAATCTTGATGTATGAGCGTCCGTCAGGATACACGACCGGGGGCAGCACATAAGCATAGTTGACATCAGGGATATGGCGAAAGTGCCATATCAGGCTCGGCATCCGCGCTAGCGCTTGACGAAGCTCCGGTGCCACTTCCATCAGCACTACTGTTTCCGGCCGGACCGTCAGGGAGAGCGGCACCGGTGTCAGCCTGAACAGGCTTGTATACGCCCCGGCAGCCACGAGCACGCGGCCGGAAGTATGCCTGTTGCCCATGGTGTCCAGGATGTCGAAAACGCGGCCCCGCCTCCTTACGCGGACCGCTGCGGCGTTTACAACATCAGCTCCGGCGCGGCGTGCCAGGCGGATCTGGGCCCTTATCAGTTGCCGGGGATTGATGATGCCGGCCGGCCCGGGCTCCCAGTGAAATACGCCGCCGGCCGGAAAGGCCAACTCAGGAAACCGCCCGGCGATTTCTGCCGGCGTGCATTCTGCCCGCTTGAAAGAGCGATGACTGCACACCTGGCGCACGAGGCTCAGTTCACTGCGTTCGTGCTCCGGGGGCAGATCGCACCGCAAGTGGCCGCAGGGACTGTGAAACCGGATGCCGGATCTCATCTCGATGTCACTATAGCGCCGCATGGCCTCCGCTGCCAGGTCGGACCAGATCATGTTGGGGCCGAGCCGGCGCGTAATGCGCGCTTCGTCGTAGTGACTGGCATGCACGCGCGTGGAGTTGCCTTCAGCCGCATCAATGAGCGTCACCGAAGTGCCGGACTCGGCAAGGTGCCGCGCAGCGGCGGAGCCGATCAGGCCCGCCCCGATTACGGCCGCATCCCTCATCTCCAGATCTTGTCTGCAAGCCGAAGCAGGTTGCCTCCCAGTATGGCGCGCACGTCGCCGTCGCCATAGCCATGTGCCAGCATAACGTCTACCAGTTCCGGGAACTGCTCAGGCGCGAAGAGCTGAGGTGAGGCCGTCGGCGGGCCCAGCAGAGGATTACTCGCAAAGGCTTCCAGCTCCTCGGAATCAAACACGTAGTCGCTGGCGATGGCCGTATGCAAGGGGCCCACAAGACCTACGACATAGTCGATGTGCTGGAAATAGTTGTCGGCTGTCGTCCTGCCGTCCTGCAGGAAAGTGCCAAATCCGGTGACGCCTACTGTGCCGCCGGTTCGGGCACAGGCCCGAATCACGGCATCCGACACGCACCTGGGATGATCGACCAGTGCCCTGGGATTCGAGTGCGAAAGCATGACGGGATTGCGGGCCCACTCGAAGGCCTCCATGCACGTTCTCTCGCCGGTGTGGCTGCAGCAAAGTCCCATGCCCACGCGTTCCATCTCCCGAATGACGCGGCGCCCAAACGGCGTCAGCCCGCCGTCCTCATCCATGCACCCTCCCCCCGCCTCATTATTGCGATTGTACGCGATCAGCATCCATCGTACGCCCAGATCATAGTATGTCCGGACCATGGACACTTCGCCTCCGAGGCCACGCATGCCCTCTATGTCGAATGCCACCGCAAGCTTGCCCTCGGTTGCTGCCTGCGTGACGTCTTCCGCCGTTCGCGCCAGGCAGTACTCGTCCGGGCGCTCCAGCAGCCATGATCGCATGGCAGACAACACCTGCACGCCTTGATGCCAGGGCATGATGTTGTCGAACATTACGTTCAGCACAACCATGCTTATGCCGCTTGCCCTGTACCGTTGAAGCTGAGGCAGGAACGACGTATCGGTGCGAAGCGGCATGCATGCGTGGTTGTCCCAGATCAATAGGTTAGAGATGCCGCTCATCCTTCACCGTATTTGTTCATAAGCATAGAAACCGGCATGTTCATGCCGGGCCAGAACATGAGAGCAACGCGAAAGGCCTGCCTGGCCGTGATTCAGTAAAGATGTGCCATGCCACTATTCCGGAGTGCGTGAGCAAGCGAAGTATTCGCGGTATAACTGGGCGGCTAAAGCCTGAGGTCAAGGTCCGCGACAGCCAAATGCGTTGCGTCCGCGTCAGAGCTCGGGTTGCAGCCGGCGGAGGATGACCATTGACAAGTCGTCGGCGGGGCGCGCCCGCTGAATAAACGCATTGTAGGCCGCAAGCACCCGCTTCCCTGAACCAGCGGCCGACAGGCCGGCCAGAGTGCCAGCGAGACGCGCAAGCCGTTCGTCTCCGAAAAAGTCCCCTTTTTCGTTTCGGGCCTCTGTCAGTCCATCGGAGTAGAGGAGCAACAGGTCTCCCGGCAAGAGATCGGCAATCTGCACCGAGTAGGCTGCGTCATCCATCAGGCCAAGCGCAGGCCCGCCCTTGCCGAGCGCTCTTGCGGAGCCGTGACGGATCACGACGGGAGGCATGTGCCCGGCGTTCACAATGCGGACCCTGCCGGCATTGGCCTCCAATTCCAGGTAGGCAAGAGAAATGAAATGACTTGGCATCCCGTCTCGCCGCAGCAGCTCATTCAACGTCTCGGCAAACTCGGTCAATGACTTCATCCTGGGCGCAATGGCGCGCAGCATGGACTGCAACTTCGTCATGAACAGGGCGGCGCCCAGGCCCTTGCCGGCAACGTCACCGATGGCTATCCCCAGCTTGCTGTCACTTACTTGCAGGTAGTCTACCAGGTCTCCGCCCACGACGCGCGACGGACGGGTGTACAGCCATGTTTCCCAGCCGGCAAACCGGGGACTGTCGGTGGGCATCAGGGCAAGCTGGACCGTTCTTCCCGACTTCAGCTCGTTCTGCGCAAGCAGCTTGTCCTTGAGTTCCAGGAGCAGCACGAGGGCAAGCGCAGCATATCCCAGCAAATGGGCTGTGTTGCTTCCCGTGAAGCCCCAGCAAAAGAGCAGTGCACTCACCAGGATGAGCCCGCGGCGCGCCGGTGAAAGGCGCAGGATGCTGCGCTTCACTAGCCAGAGCGTCATGTGCAGCGCTCTGGCACCGCGAGACATTTCGCTCAGCCTGTTGCGGCTTCCCTGGTCCAGATAGAAGTCATAGACATCCTGAAGGTCCTGTTGGAGCGATTCCTGGAAGTCTGCCTCCTTGAGATCATTCCATAGCGTACTGCCGAGGCCAGGCTCAGGGGTCCCGTCCGGCCGATCAGGATACGGGGGCTTTTGCATTGCTGCCGAGCTGGCCTTGGGTGCTCGCGAAGCGAACCAGTTGCGAGTTAGGTGTCAAGCATCGGGAGGCCCGTTAATGTAGTGCCGGGCCCCGGCTACATTGTCAATAATTCCCTCAATAAGATATTGTCTGGCTCCGTCCCCATTGTGAATTGTGCAGGATTCGGATTGCACTGGTTCAACACGTGCGGACTACGTGACCCCTCCCATTCGTGCACCCTGAGCGGAGCCCGGTAGAAGCGGGTTGCCGCCAATACATTCGCAGCCACCCGGGCGAGGGTTACCCGAATCGCGCCGTGAGCTGGCTCAGTCTTCCGTCATCCTTTCGTCCGGTGGGTTTTGGACGAATTGAAGGCGTTACGGGCGAACGTTCCGGTTGCCGGCAGGGGCTGCAATCAAGGTTAGCCTCTCCCGCCGGCGGCGCGCTGCTGCGAAGGTCCTTCGGGCAATTGGAGCGAGTCGGCGAATCCGCCTCGGCTACGCTATCGTTCGCCGCTCTCTGCGCCAGGCCAGTGCCCAATAAGCGGGCAGCAACAGGTGGAAACAATCGAGTTGCTATCGGTAAAAAGAATTCACAATTGGATTGCTGCACCACGGGCGGCAGTTCACAAGTCGGGTGCAGACTATGCGCCAACTGTTGGCGGCCACGGCGCTTTGGGCTTCTCTTCTTGCAGTATTCGCCGGCTGCCTTACAACTCCTGCGGGGGTCACCATTGCATCCCGGGCACCGGAAGACACCACGGAGTGGACCGGGCAGCCCAGGCGGGCCTGGATCTTTGTAGAGGGCATTCAGCAGAGTGCTACGCCGGCAACCGTTACGGTGCGCCGTAGCTTCGAGATCACCAATGTGTCGCTCCACGTTGGCAGCGATTTTGAACAGGTGCGGCGTTTTGAAATCGAGCGAACTGTAACGGCGAGCCGAAGAATGCTCGACTACAGCTTCAGCGGATCCTATGAAGGCGGCTATCTGACGTTTAATGCCACAGAGCTTTCCAGGGACAGCCGCGGCAGATACCGCATTCCGTATTTCGACTATCCCATCCAGGTGATTGACCACGAGTACGATCTCGTGCTCATCGTTATGGACTAGGTTCGTATTTCCAGTTGGAGCATTCCCGTCCGTATATCCTGTCCGAGGTTAACTGGCGCGAGGTCAAGCGGTCGAAGTACGAGGTAGCCGTGCTGCCGTGGGGTGCTACCGAGGCACACAATTACCATCTTCCCTACGGCACGGACAACATCCAGCTCGACTTCATTGCAGCGGAGTCTGCCCGAAAGGCCTGGGAAGGCGGTGCTCGAGTGATCGTTCTGCCAACCATCCCCTTTGGCGTAAACACGGGCCAGCTGGATATCTTGCTGGATATCAACATGATGCCCAGTACGCAGGCAGCTGTACTTCAGGACGTGGCCGAGTGCCTCGGCCGGCAGGGAATGGGCAAGCTATTGATTCTAAACGGCCATGGCGGAAATGACTTCAGACAGATGATCCGGGAAACAGGCGCACGCGTGCCGGAGCTGTTCATCTGTACGATGAACTGGTTCAAGGTTCTGGATGCGGCTGCATTCTTTGAAGAGTCAGGAGATCACGGAGGGGAGCTGGAGACGAGTGTGATGATGCATGCTGCGCCCAAACTTGTCCTGCCGCTTGCGGAGGCGGGATCCGGAGCCGCCCGCGCATTCCGCGTCGAGGGATTGCGATCGGGATGGGTGTGGGCGGAAAGACCGTGGCTCCAGGTTACTGAGGACACGGGAGTAGGCAATCCCCGGTTTGCTTCGGCGGAGAAGGGCAAAGCATTTGCAGAGGCGCTGACCGACCGGATTGCCTCTTTTCTTGTGGAGCTTGACGCCTGTGACCGGGATCAGATGTTCGAATAGGCTGCCGGCCGTTTTGAGACCCACGAATGGCGCTGCAGGGCCTAAAGTAAGGCAGGGCCATAGGGGACTTCCCGTGATCTGCGCAGCCAGGCCACGTGTGGTTTCCGGGTGCACGCACGGGCGCGCAGGCCCTAGAGACCCGCACGGATCATGCTCTGAAAGCTGAGGCGCCTCTTGTGACCGTCCCTGGAAGTCATCGCAATTGGGCAGCGCCGTGCTCGCCGCTTTGCTGCCGCATTTCCAGGCGCCGCCGCTACCGATGTGCCGCGGTACGGACCGGACTAGCGCGGCCAGTGTGGCGTTCTGAATCGGACCGCTCGAGCGGTTCCGAAGTATAACGCGGCCAAGTCTGTGGTTCCTAGTTGCGATTCAAATACACGAAGTATGCCGATGCCACGAAATCCCAAGGTGCGAGGGGCATGCGTGGCACTTGGCCTCGCTGCCACAATCGCCGGGCTTACCCTGGCGCCTCCGCCGCCGGCTCCTGATGACGGCGAGGCCATTTACAACTCGAGGTGCCTGGTCTGCCATCAGGCAAATGGTCAGGGCGTTGCCGGAGTCTTTCCTCCCCTTACCGAAACAGAATGGGTCACGGGAGACAAAGGCGTGCTGATCCGCACCGTACTCGGTGGGATCATGGGGCCATTGGAAGTGCACGGCATGGTTTATCAGGGCGTAATGCCACCCTGGAAGGCTTTTCTGAGCGACGAAGAGGTTGCCGCCGTGCTTACGTATATCCGCCAAGCCTGGGGCAACGAGGCATCTGAAGTCACGCCCGCTGAGGTCGCTGCGGTTCGCCGCGCAACTGCCGCAAGGGTTCAGCCCTGGACGGCTGCAGAATTAACTGATCCCGGAAACCGAGGCATTCCGGAATAGCCGGGGCAATAATGTCCATCCGGCATT
The DNA here is from genome assembly GCA_964639665.1 of uncultured Rhodothermaceae bacterium. Lineage (GTDB taxonomy): Bacteria > Bacteroidota > Rhodothermia > Rhodothermales > Bin80 > CAZXEU01. The sequence continues at coordinate 15,929 of CAZXEU010000110.1, forward strand.
GGCCTGCCGCCATGCAGAATTTGCCCGCAAACGACCGTACGACGACGCTATACTGCCTCGCAGCCATCCTTGCTATTGTGATGGCCTGCCAGACCGCTCCGGAGCCAGCCACGATTGGCAGCGTGGACCGGTTGGATTCGCGCCTTGATGCACTCGTGGATCCGGAGTCGTCGTTCGAAATCCTTGCGGAGGGATTCGAGTGGTCCGAAGGACCGGTATGGGTACCGGAAGAGAACTTTCTGCTTTTTTCCGACATACCGCCCAACACCATTTACCGGTGGGATGCGACCGGCGGCGCCCGCGAATTCCTGAGGCCTTCCGGCTACACGGGCGCGGAGCCGCGGGGCGGTGAAGTGGGCTCCAACGGTCTTGTGCTGGACAGCCTTGGCCGACTCGTCCTTGCCCAGCACGGCGACCGCCGCATCGCGCGCTTGGAGGGCCCGCTTTCTGCGCCCTCTGCTGAGTACCTCACGCTGGCAGACCGATACGAAGGAGCCCGGTTCAATAGCCCCAACGACCTCGTCTATCATTCCAGCGGAGATTTGTATTTCACGGATCCGCCGTACGGGCTGGAGGGCAACCTGCAGGATCCGGCCAAGGAAATCGAATTTCAGGGGGTGTACCGGCTGGCCAGGGACGGCAGCGTGACGCTGTTGACCGATGAACTGTCCCGTCCGAACGGGATTGGATTCTCTCCCGACGAATCGACGCTGTACGTGGCCAATTCCGATCCGGCCCATGCCATATGGATGGCGTATGATGTGGATCCGGATGGCTTGCTCCAAAATGGCAGGGTCTTCTTTGACGCTACGGACCTCGTGAGACAGGGACTTCCGGGATTGCCTGACGGCCTGCATGTGGACAGCCAAGGCAACCTCCTTGCGACGGGTCCGGGCGGCGTGCTGGTATTCTCTCCGGACGGGACGCACCTCGGTACGCTCCTGACTACACAGGCCACGGCAAACTGCACGCTCGGCGAAGACGGCTCGTCGCTTTTCGTGACGGCGGACATGTACCTGCTTCGCATGCGCCTGCGTGCGGCGGGTTAGCGCCAGGCAAGGATGCTGCCGGGCACGTAGGGTCAGTGCTTGGCCTCCCTGAAAAGCGCGATCCAAGTACGTTCAGGCCGGCACCCGGCCCCATTCTCGTTGCACAAAGGCACGAGCAGCCTTGCGTAACGACAGGGAATTATATACGAAAGTGCCGGAACACTTTATGTGTGTATATATTGTTATTGGTATGGTCAGGACGTACACATATCGCTGTGCCCGCATGGGTAAGTCCAAGCGGGCTGCACTAGATGACCTCTTCAAACACCTCGCGTGGATTCGCAACAATGCGGTCGCACATTGCCGCGATGAATGGAGGAACAACAAGAACACGCCATCGCGAAACGATCTCTTCAAGCGTCTTACGGGCATGCGCCGCGGCAATGCCTATGATGCGTCGAAACCCGTCCGGGCCCAGCGCTCCATGCTTCGGCGCGTTCGCGGAGGCTACGACAGGTTCTTCAAGCTCGGCGCGGGATTGCCTCGATTCAGGCGCGAAGTCCATTCCTTTGAACTCCACGGATCGAAGCCTCGCCGCTCCGGCAAGTGCTGGGCTGTCCAGGTCAAGAGCGTCGGGAAGGTCCGTTTCAAGGGCCATGTCCCCGGCAACGCCGTAATCAGGAACGTGCGCATCGTGCGGCACGCGCTCGGAACCG
>CAZXEU010000111.1:0-11656 GCA_964639665.1 uncultured Rhodothermaceae bacterium
GTATACGCGCAGCGGCATCACAACAGGATCCAGACGCACGAAGTGGCTGGAGCCGTGCAGCAAGAAGCGTTCGCCGCCTACCTGGTCGTGCAATTGATGCTGTGTCCCCAGCCCGGCAGAGGCAAGATCGACGGTGCCTTCCTGTACCTGGAAGGGGTCGAGGCTAACAACGCAGACTACCATGTTGTCGCCGCTCTCCTTGCTGTAGGCGATAATCTGCGGGTTGTCGGCGGGAAGAAAGCGCAAGGACCTCAGTGACTGCATGGCGGCATTCTCCTTGCGGATGCGATTGATGCGCCGAAAGAAAGGCTGCAGCGAGGAAGCGTCGTTCCAGTTCCAGGTACGGATTTCATACTTCTCGTTGTCGCAATACTCCTCCCTGATCGGATGTTGCAGATTGCGGACATGCTCGAAGGGAGGGCCGTACACGCCGTATACCGGCGTAAGCGTGGCGGCCAGCGTGAAACGGATCTGATGGGCAGCGCGACCTCCCTGGGCGAGATAGTCGTGGAGGATGTCCGGTGTGTTTGGCCAGAAACTGGGCCTGAAGTACTCGACCACCTCCGACTGCGTGAGCTCCGTCAGGTATGTCTCCAGTTCCTCCTTGGTGTTGCGCCAGGTGAAGTAGGTATACGAATTGTTGAAGCCCACCTTTGCAAGCGAGTACATGGCCTTGGGCCGGCTGAAAGCCTCGGCCAGAAAGATCAGGTCCGTGTGCTCGCGATTCAGTTCTCCAAGGCACCACTGCCAGAACGCGAACGGCTTGGTATGCGGATTGTCCACCCTGAAAATGCGTATTCCCCTCTCGATCCAGAATGCAAATATGTCCCTCAATTCACGCCAGAGGGCGGTGTGGTCGGAGCAGGCGAAGTCGAACGGATAGACATCCTGGTACTTCTTCGGTGGATTCTCGGCGTAGCGAATCGAGCCGTCAGCCCGCTTGTTGAACCATTCCGGGTGATTGTGTACGTAGGGGTGATCCGGAGAACACTGAAAGGCGATGTCGATGGCTACCTGGAGGCCCACCTCCGTGGCCCGGGCCACAAACCGGTCGAATGCATCCAGACCTCCGAGATCCGGATGAACGCTCATGTGCCCGCCGTCAGAGCTGCCTATGGCCCACGGACTGCCGGGATCGTCCGGCTCAGCCTCGGGGCTGTTATCCTTGCCCTTGCGGAAGGTGGAGCCGATCGGGTGCACCGGGGGAAGGTATACGACATCGAATCCCATGGACCGGATGCCCTCGAGGCGCTCTGCCGCCGTGTCCAGCGTGCCGGGGCAGTCCGCGTCGGTTCCGGTAGAGCGGGGAAAAAACTCGTACCAGGCGGCAAAGCTGGCCAGGGGCGTATCCACCTCCAGTGCCAGCGAAGGGCTCCACGCGGCGCCCATGCCGGGATCGTTTCTTCGGTACACCTCGGCCAGGCTGCTGTCCAGTGCCGCATCCACCTTACCTTTTTCGAACGAGGCAGCGCGGGCAAGAAGTTTGCGCTTGTCTGCCTTTCGTGCGTCCACGGCGATCTCTCTGAGCAGGTTGGCGCCGGATAGCAGTTCCACGCGCAGCTCGCTCTCGTCCGCCTTTCCCTTTACCCTTCGTCCGAACTCTTCCTGCCACGTGGCAAAGCGGTCCACCCAGGCACGAGTCCGGTAGGTGTATTTGCCCAGTTTCTGCGCCGTGAATCTGCCCGTGTACTCGTCGTTGTGACGCAGATGCAGCCGGAAGGTCTCGGCTTCACCGTCCTCGTGCTCCACGTGAAGCTCGACGGCCAGCGTGTTGTGGCCGTCGGCGATGACGCCGGCCACAACATCGACGGATTCCCCGGCGGATCGCCGGATCGGCCATCGACCCCCATCCACTTGGGGTTCAACCGATGTTATGACTACGCGAGACCAGTCCAACTCTCCGGATTCCATACTCGGAGGCAATTGCTTATACTTGGGGCCACCAAAATGTCATGGTGTGGGCACTCGCGGAGCAAAGCGCCAGGATATTCGGGCTACACAAGAGATGCCGTCCGCACGGTATGAGAAAGCGCAGGGAAAGGTACGGCACGGGTGCGCGGCCAACCGTGAAATCCGGGCGTAGTCAACGCGGCGCACCTGCCCCGCTCGGTGCTACATGGGACGGGCACGGCGTCAATTTTGCTCTTTACAGTCCCCATGCCAAGGCGGTAGAGCTGGTACTCGTTGCCGGTCCGAAGCAGCGTTCGCTCAAATTGCTCGGTCGAACCGGACCGATCTCGCACGGGTACGTGCCAGATCTCAAGCCGGGACAACTCTACGGATATCGCGTCCACGGTCCGTACGAACCCGCTGCGGGCCACCGATTCAATCCAAACAAGGTGCTGCTGGATCCATACGCCCGGGCGGTGGGAAGGCCTCTGTCCTGGGACGACTGCCTGTTCGGGTACGACCGCGGGCACCCGGACCATGACCTGTCCTTCTGTTCGCGGGACAGCGCCGCTCATGCGCCGCTGGGAGCCGTAGTGCCGCCTAGTCCGGCCGAGTCCGAGTGGCTGGACACTCCATGGGAGGATACGATCATTTACGAAACGCACGTAAAGGGCATCAGCCAGCTCCATCCCGGCGTGCCGGAAGCCCTGCGAGGTACCTACGCCGGCCTGGCATCAGACGCCGTCATCGAACACCTGCTTCGTCTTGGAATCACCGCCGTGGAACTGCTGCCGGTGCACGCGGCAGTGCAGGATTACTCGCTAGCCAGTGCTGGCCTGGAACAATACTGGGGCTACAATACGCTGTGCTACTTCGCGCCGGAGCCGCGCTATGCGGCCGCCGGGCCAGGCGGCGCGGTAGACGAGTTCCGCGGCATGGTGGATCGTCTGCATGCGGCGGGCATCGAAGTGCTGCTGGATGTGGTTTTCAATCACACCGGGGAGGGGGACCAATTGGGCCCCACGCTGTCCATGCGTGGCATTGACAACAGGGCCTACTACAGACTGCGTCCGGACAATCAGCGATTCCTGATTGACTACACGGGCTGCGGCAATACGATTGATACACAGAACCCGTTTGTGCTGCAGCTCATTATGGACAGTCTGCGGTACTGGGCCCAGCAGATGCAGGTTGACGGCTTTCGGGTCGACCTTGCCGCTGCACTGGCCCGGTCCAAGTACGAAGTGGACATGAACGCAGGTCTGTTTCAGGCCATCCAGCAGGATCCCTTACTGTCGCGCAGGAAGTTCATTGCAGAGCCGTGGGATCTGGGCCCCGGCGGGTACCGGCTGGGGCAGTTTCCCTGGCATTGGGCCGAATGGAATGGCAAGTATCGGGACGGGGTGCGCCGTTTCTGGCGCGGCGACGAGGGCTTGGCCGGTGAGCTTGCAACGCGTATCGCGGGCTCCAGCGATATTTTCTCCGCCTCCGGCCGCCATCCTACTGCGTCGGTCAACTTCGTGACTTCCCACGACGACTTTACGCTGGTGGATCTTGTCAGCTACGTGACAAAGCGCAACAGCGCCAACCTGGAGGGCGGAAGGGACGGCACGAGCTATTCCTACAGCTCCAACTGTGGCGAGGAGGGCCCGTCCCAATCGGAATCCGTTCTCGCCTGCCGTGAGCAGCGCAGGCGCAGTCTGTTGACGACGCTAATTGTTTCGCAGGGAGTGCCCATGCTCCTGGGCGGCGATGAACTTTCCCGCACGCAGTCAGGCAACAACAATGCCTATTGCCAGGACAACGAAACGAGCTGGTACCACTGGGACCTGGACGAGCACCAGGAGCAATTCCTGGCCTTCGTGCAGCGCCTGGTACGCCTTCGCAAGTCCAGGCCAAGCCTTCGACGGAGAACCTACCTGACGGGTGCGGAGGACGCCGGCGGGGCAAGGGACGCCGTATGGCTCTCGCCAGGCGGCACAGAAATGCAGCACGGCGACTGGTCACATGCGCAGGCCTTCTGCCTCTTGCTATCGACGGATAAGGACCGGCTGCTCTTGCTCTGCAATGCATCCGAAGGGCCCATCCAATTCCAGCTTCCGCGGTCCGCCGACTGGAAGGATGAGCTGTCCGGGGACGACCGGACATGCGGAGCCCACTATTTGCTGCAAGCCGGGGCCATGGCTGTGCTTGCGGCGGGCCCGCCTACTGACGATTAATTCGACCTCCGGGCACGCTGAATGAGGTCAGGTGCCGGACAGGACTGCGGTTCGTGGTCATTGGCTGGTGCCTTTCGGATACGTGGCTTATTCTTGTGTATGGCCGGATGCTAGCTGCTCCGCAATTGCTCCGTCCGTGGGGAGGCCGTCTGGATCCCGGCCCGCCTGTTCCCCGATACCCTCCGATTCTTGCGCTCACTGCTACCGTCTCTACACCGCGCTGCCTGGGCTGCGGCGATCGGCGGCGTTCTGTGCAGCATGGCCCCGCCTGCCCATCCGACGCCTGACGTAGTGGTCGACTGCGAATCCGGCGCCCGGCCGGATGGCAAGGCGCTGTACATGCAGGCCTGCGCGGCGTGTCACGGCGTCGACGGCAAGGGCAGCCCGCAGGTGCTGCTGGGCTTTGAAACCCCTCCGCCGGACTTCACGGACTGCAACTTCGCCACAAGGGAGCCCGACGCTGACTGGCTCGCCGTGGCACACCAGGGCGGTCCGGTGCGGGGTTTTGCGCCGGAGATGCCGGCGTTCGGCGATGCATTGACGGAAGAGGAGCTGCTCTCCATCCTGGGATTTATCCGCACGCTGTGCGACGACGATGCCTGGCCCAGAGGAGAGCTCAACTTTCCCAGGGCCATTGTGACCGAGAAGGCCTATCCCGAGGATGAGCTGGTCTACACCGTGGAGGCCGGCACCGGCAGCGAATTCACGCTCCTGCACGAATTTCACTATGAACAGCGCTTCGGTGCCCGGAGCCAGTTCGAGTTGGTCGTGCCCGTCGGCTTTGGAGACGGCATAGTCGGAAGCGGTGGAGTGCTCGGAGACGTGGCGCTGGGCTGGAAGCGCGTCATGGCGCATAGCATGGCCCGTGGAAGCATAGTGTCTGCGGGCGGCGAACTGCTGCTGCCCACGGGAAACCCGACGCCGGACAATGACGGCACGAACGCTTCGGGCCCCCGGGGCCTCGGCACGGGCAAGACCATGATCGAGCCGTATGTGTCGTTTGGCCAGGCGCTGCCTGCCGATGCGTTCCTGCAGCTACTTGGTGGTGCCAAGGTGGCGGTGGACGGATCGACGGCCGACAACAGGTTGCTGCTGCGCGGCGTTCTCGGCAAGACCGTTATCCAGGGGCGCTGGGGGCGCGCATGGACGCCCATGCTCGAGGTCTTGGGTTCGCACTCGGAAGACGGCATGCAGCTTGACTTTCTGCCACAGGCCCAGATCGCGCTCAACCGTCGGCAGCACGTAATGCTGAACGTGGGTGCGCGCCTGCCGTCTACCGGCTCGGACAATTCTGCCGCGCTTGTCGTCTACGTGCTGTGGGAGTGGTTTGACGGCGGATTCTTGGAGGGATGGTGACGAATTCATTTGCTGACGGCATGTTCGCGCGGCTCGGCATGGTTGCGGCTGCTGTGCTCGCCCTGGCGATGGCACATCCGGTGTTTTTCGAGGACGCGGTGCCGGTGCAGAACGAGGGCAGCTTCTTTCGGCCGGGAAGGGTCTGCCAGAGCTGCCACAACGGGCTCGTTGCCCCTTCCGGAGAGAACGTTTCCATAGGGACCGATTGGCGCGCGTCCATGATGGCGAACTCGGCGCGAGATCCGTACTGGCAGGCGGCGGTCCGGCGCGAAGTCATGGATCACCCAAACGCGCAGGCGCACATCGAAGACGAATGTGCTGCGTGCCACATGCCCATGGCACGGATTGAAGCCCGGGCCCAGGGCCGGCTAGGCGAAGTGTTTGCGCACCTGCCGGTGGGGCGGCAGACGGAACCGGCGGACATGCTTGCCGCGGACGGGGTCTCCTGTACGACCTGCCACCAGATCCTGGACGAGCAGCTGGGCACCCGGCAGAGCTTCAACGCCGGCTTCGCTATCGATATGGTTACTCCTATGGGGGAGCGCGCCGTATTCGGCCCCTACGATGTGGATACAGGGCGGAGCACTGTCATGCATTCCGCTTCCGGCTTCCGCCAGGTCCAGGCGACGCATGTACAATCGTCCGAGCTGTGCGCATCCTGCCATACGCTGTACACGACGGCGCTGGGCCCGGAAGGAGAGGTGGTAGGGGAGTTGCCGGAGCAGGTGCCGTATCTGGAGTGGCAGCACAGCGCGTACGAGGGTGTGCAGAGCTGCCAGTCCTGCCATATGCCGGTTGTAAGCGACAGCACCGCGATCACGTCGGTGCTGGGCAAGCCCAGGGCGGACGTTTCGCGCCACGTGTTTCGTGGGGGAAATTTCTTCATGTTGCGGATGCTTAATCGCTACCGTGCGGAGCTCGGCGTGGAAGCGCTGCCGCTAGAGCTGGAAGCGGCGGCAGAGCGGACCGAGCGGCACATGCAATCGGCTTCGGCGCGGCTTGCCATAGAAGAGACGCACCTGCGGGAGCAGCGCCTCGAAATATCGCTTCGCCTGGAGAATCTGGCCGGGCACAAGCTGCCCACAGCCTATCCGTCGCGGCGGGTATGGATTCACTTGGAAGTCCTGGACTCCGATGGCCACGTGGCCTTTGAATCCGGTGGACTGGATGCCGGAGGCGCTATCAAGGGCAATGACAATGACACGGATCCCTCGAAGTATGAGCCGCACTACGAGCGCATTGCGAGCGAGGACCAGGTGCAGATCTACGAGTCGGTAATGCAGGATACCGAAGGGCGGGTAACGACCGGGCTATTGACTGCTACCGGTTATGCCAAGGATAACCGCCTTCTTCCAGCAGGATTCGACAAGGCAACTGCGCATGAGGACGTGGCCGTGCATGGCATCGCAGCCTCCGATGCGGACTTCGATTCGGGATTCGACACCATAGCATACGAGGTTGACCTGAAGGGCATTGGCGGACCCTACAAAGTGCGGGCCTCCCTCTGGTATCAGCCGATAGGCTTCAGGTGGGCCGACAATCTGCGCTCGTACGACGCCGCAGAAACGAACCGGTTTGTAGGCTACTTCGACGCCATGTCGGATGGCTCCGCAATTCGGCTGACCTCGCAGGAAATCGCGGTAGCACCGCCCTGATAGCGCGGGCTCTTGCTTCCGCTGGGCGGGCCGCCTGGCCGTGGACAACCACGTGCTTTCGTATATTTGTACTTGGCGTAGAATTGGCTGCACGCAAGACCCGAAGACGCATGAGCAGATTCGACCATACCTGTCCGATGAGCCAGCAGGCGCTCATCGACGAGTTCTTTATCGAGCACCGCGTCCATGTCCTGGAAATCGCGGCCTACCTCGATCGCCTGGGCCGCGCGGCCGAGCAGAATGCCAACAACGATTTCCGGTATTCAGCGCTCAAGAAGGCCATCGCGGAGCTCGCCTCCGACGTGCCGGGAAGGATAGAGCGGGTCCAGATGATATTCAGCGATCCGGATGTGCGGCTGCTGGAGGAGCGTGATCAGCAGAGCGCCTGGGGTGCACCGCAGCGGCCTGCGCGCTCCAACGGCCTGCCGCCACAATCAAGGAGTTAGCAATGGAGTACATCGACATGCATGCTCACATGGTCTCGCGTACCTGCGAGGACTATGAGCAAATGGCGCTGGCGGGCTGCAGGGCAGTGACCGAACCTGCTTTCTGGGCGGGATTCGACCGGCGCTCCCCGGACGCCTTTGCCGACTACTTCCATGAGCTGACCACCTTTGAGCCGCAGCGAGCTGCACGATATGGCATTCAGCACTATACCTGGCTATGCCTCAATCCAAAGGAGGGGGAAGACCGGGCAATGGCCCGGCGCGTGCTGCCGCTCATTCCGCCGCTCCTGGATGGCCCGAACGTGCTTGGCGTGGGCGAAATCGGCCTCAACCGCGTAACGCGCAATGAACTGGCCACGTTCAGGGATCACGTGGAGTTGGCGCTCGAGCATGACCAGATGATCATCATCCATACGCCGCATCTCGAAGACAAGTACAAGGGCACGCGTGTGATTGTGGATGTCCTTGCGGCGGATAGCCGCATAAAGCGCGAGCGCGTCATCATCGACCACGTGGAGGAGCACACCGTCGACATGGTGATCTCAGAAGGCTTCTGGGCCGGCATCACGTTGTATCCCGTTACCAAGTGTACGCCGGCGCGGGCGATAGACATGATCGAGATGTACGGCGATGAGCGCATTTATGCGGCCTCGGCATGCGACTGGGGGCGAAGCGCTCCGCTGGCCGTCCCACGCTTCATCGTGGAAATGCGCCGGCGCGGCTACGGCGAGACTTTCATCCGGAAGATTGTCTTTGATAATCCGGTTTCATTCTTGCAGCAGAATCCAAAGTTCAGGCTGCCTTCGGCCCAGGTCCCCGTCGCCCTGAACGCCTGATGGAGATAGGTCCGGATCGGCACCTGACGTACTGCACGAATATCCACGCGGGAAACGGGCTGGACGCGGTACTGACAAGTGTCCAGCGCTACGGCAAGGCGCTCAAGGCAGCCCTCTCTCCCGAGGCACCGTTCGGAATCGGACTGCGTCTTTCAGGAGCCGAGAGCCGGGAAGCGGTGCAGGCGCAGGGGCTTGAAGATCTTCGTCGCGTGCTGAACCAGGAGGGTCTTTACGTATTTACGCTCAACGGCTTTCCGTACGGGCCGTTTCATGACCGGCCGATCAAGGACGACGTCCATCGGCCGGACTGGCGCGACCCCGAACGGGTGGCGTATACGCTGCGTTTGGCCCGCATCCTGGCTGGGGTTTTGCCGCCGGGCACGGAGGGCGGCATTTCCACGAGCCCGCTATCGTACAAGCCCTGGCTTGGCGCAGTGGACCGCACGGTCTGGGCCACATTTGTCGGACACCTGGTACAGGTCGTCGCGGAACTCGCAGAAATTCGCGACCGCGAAGGCCGCTTCATTCACCTGGACATCGAGCCGGAGCCCGATGGCCTCCTGGAAACCAGCGCCGAGCTGGTAGCCTTCTACAACGACTGGCTGCTCCCCGTCGGGTGCCGGATGCTGGGCGAGCAGCTGGGAGCAGGTGCGATCGAGGCCGAGATGCTCCTTCGGGAGCATGTACAGGTCTGCCTGGACACGTGCCACGTCGCCGTCGCATACGAATCCGTGCCAGAGGTCCTGGAGCGCTATAGCCGGAATGGTATGCGCGTGGGCAAGATCCAGATCAGCTCCGCCATCAGGGTCAGCCTTGAGGCCGAGCGCGGCGCGGTCGAGGCCGCGCTAGCGCCGTTTGTTGAGCCGGTTTACCTGCACCAGGTCGTGCAGAAAAACCTTGACGGCAGTTTCACCGCGTACAGGGACCTGGATCAGGCGTTGCCCCACCTGTATGACAGGCGGGCCGCCGAGTGGCGCATACACTTTCATGTGCCCATCTTCCAGGGTACATTTGGCCAGGTGCATTCGACGCAGGATGCCATCGTGGACACGCTCGCTCTATTGGGCACCATACCGGAAACCCGTCACCTCGAAATCGAGACCTACACCTGGGGCGTGCTGCCTGCCCGCCTGCAGTTGCCGCTGGAAGCCTCGATCCAGCGGGAGTTCGAATGGGTGCTGGCGCAACTGGAGCCCGGGGCTTCGGCCGTTCGCAACGCTGAATAATCGCAACAGGCCGCCGGCGGTGAATCAGCTGCTTTCATTCGGGGAACGTTTCAGGGGGCATCTTGCACTGGCGCGCGTTTCCAATACGCCGACCGTGCTGAGCAATGTGCTCGCTGGCGCAGCCCTGGCCGGCAGTGTTTGGGATCCGAAGGTGGTGCCCGTGATGGCGGCCGTGGCCATGTTCTATACCGCGGGCATGTACCTGAACGACGTCTGTGACTACTCGGTGGACAGCCTTGAGCGGGCGGACCGTCCGCTGGTGCAGGGAGTCGTTTCCCGGCGCGTGGCAGGCTTCATCGCTGCGTTGCTGTTCGTGCTCGGCAGCGCCGTCCTCCTGGACGTATCGCGTCCGGCATTTCTATCCGGGCTTGTGCTGGCAGGCTGCATCGTGCTCTATGACTTCTGGCACAAGGGCAATCCCGTGGCTCCGCTGCTCATGGCCATTAATCGCGGGCTGGTCTATGTGGTGGCCTTCGTAGCTCTGGGGGCACAGCAGGCAACGCAGCTCTTCTGGGTTGTGGCGATGGCAATCGCCTATGTAACCGGGCTTACGGCCATTGCCCGGTTCGAAACGAAACCGGGCGTGCTGCAGCGCTGGCCGACGCTTTGCCTTCTGGCACCGGTGGCTTATTTCGTTTGGCAGATTCCGCCGGGATGGAACCTTGGCCTGGTGCTGCTCTTTGGCGCGTGGACCGGCTGGAGCATCGCGCTTGTGCGACAGAGGCAGCCGGCGCGGGGGATCACCCGGCTCATCGCCGGCATCTCCGTGTTTGACGCCCTCGTTCTGCTGATGCTGGAGCAGAGGCTTGCCGCGCTGGTTGCGCTCGCGCTCTTCGGACTGACGCTGCTATTGCAGAGATTTGTGAAGGGAACCTGATCAACGGGGACAGCGCCTGGCTCCCCGGGCGCAGCCTATCCCGCGCGTGAGTGTGAAAAAGACCGCTGTCATCAATGTCGTGGGCCTGACGCCGCGCCTGATCGGTGAGCACACACCGGCGCTGGCGGCGCTTGCCAGCCGGGGCAGCATGGTTTCCATACGCCCCATGGTCCCGGCCGTGACCTGCCCTGTGCAGACCACCTATCTGACGGGCACGCCCCCTGCAGAACACGGAATCGTGGGCAACGGGTGGTACTTTCGCGACGAGTGCGAAGTGAGGTTCTGGAGGCAGTCGAACCGACTGGTGCAGCGCCCCAGTATTTGGGAGAGGGTGCACGAAATGGCGCCGGGCTGCACCGTGGCGAACATGTTCTGGTGGTACAACATGTATTCAGGCGCCGACGTCACGGTCACTCCGAGACCGATGTATCCGGCGGACGGGCGCAAGATACCGGACATCTACACGAAACCGACGGGTCTTCGCCCGCGCCTGCAAGAGAAGCTCGGCCAATTCCCGCTGTTCCAGTTCTGGGGCCCCGGGACCTCCATCGTCTCCAGCCGATGGATAGCCGACGCGGCAATTGCGGTAGACGGCTGGCATGATCCGACGCTTACGCTGATTTACCTGCCGCATCTGGATTACTGTCTGCAGCGCGAGGGTCCGCGTGATGCTTCTGTCGCGCGCAACCTGCAGGAGATCGACGCTGTCGTCGCGGACCTGTTGATGCATTACAAGAGCCGCGGAGCACGGCTGCTGGTGCTTTCCGAATACGGCATTGTGCCCGTAGATCAGCCCGTGCATCTCAACCGGCACTTTCGCAGCAAGGGATGGATCACGGTCCGGGAGGAGGGGGGGAGGGAGCTATTGGATGCGGGAGCATGCGAGGCATTTGCTGTGGCTGACCACCAGGTGGCGCACATCTACGTTAGGCGCGCGGAGCTGCGCGAGGAAGTCGCAAGTTTCGCCCGTAGCCTGCCCGGCGTGGCCAGCGTACTGGGCGGCGAGGGCAAGCGCACGCTTGGCCTTGATCACCCGAGGTCCGGGGACCTGGTTGCGCTGGCGCAGCCGAATGCCTGGTTTACCTACTACTACTGGATGGAAGATGCTCGCGCCCCCGATTTTGCCCGCACGGTGGACATCCACCGCAAGC
>CAZXEU010000112.1:0-3055 GCA_964639665.1 uncultured Rhodothermaceae bacterium
GTGTGCGGCGATCCGGACTGGTCCGATCCTGACGTGTGGCGCACTCACAAGACTGTTGATCTCGCTTGCGGCAGCGGAACCCTGCTTGCCGCCATGCTCTCCGACATGAAGCGCAGGGCCACTGAGAGGGGCGCGGACACAGAGACCTTGACCTCGCTTCAGAAAATTGCAGTCGAAGATACCATCAAAGGGCTGGATATCAATCCTGTGTCACTGCAACTGGCTGCATCACAATTAACCGCGGGCAACCAGAGAGTCAGCTACCGGAGGATGGGGCTGCACCTGATGCCCTACGGACCCGACAGGCATGCTCCAGACAGGGTATATGCCGGCACGCTCGAACTGTTGGGACAGCGGGCTGTCGTTCGAAGACCGAACGAGTTGGACCTGGGTGACGATTCCATCGGTTCCCAGGCGACATGGGAGACGACGGACGACACCGAACTGGAAGATGCCGTGGATGCAGTTAAGGATGCGCGTATTGTCATCATGAACCCGCCGTTCACTAACCGCTCCAAGATGGGCGAGAAGTTTCCCGCTGAAACGCAGGCGGCCCTGCGCGACCGCGCCGACTTGATGGAGCAAGAACTCACGCAAGCTGACCCTGGTCTGATGGAATTTGCGGACAAGAACTCTATCCGACCGCTGTTCGTTGGTCTTGCAGACCACTGCGTAGAGCGGTCCGATGGGACCCTGACGATGGTTAACCCGACCATAGCGCTCACAACGCCTTCCGGTCAGCGTGAACGGCTTGCACTTGCGCAGCGCTTCCATATACACACTGTGTTGACCTCGCACCAGCCTCAGAACATCAACCTGAGCCAGCATACATCTATCAACGAGAGCATCGTGGTGATGCGGCGGTATGCCGGTGACAAGCCGCCGACTCGATTCATAAATCTTGACAGAATGCCGGTGGACGACGGCGAAGTCGCCGATTTTCATCGATGCCTGCTGGACTGTGAGGAAGGGTTGATAGCGAACGGCTGGGGAGAGATATCTAACTGGCCTGCAGAGCACATAGAGGCTGGCGATTGGACGCCAGCCATCTGGCGTTCACCTGAATTGGCGAAGGCCGCCATGCGGTATGCCAGCCATCAAGACCTGCTGGCAATTAAAGACTTGCCCGAATGCATCGTGCGTAAATCTGGAGCGACACTTAGCCAAAACATGGAAAGAGCAAGTCAATTCGATGCAGGTAGCACACCCATACTATACGGAAAAGGCGCAGACGCTCAAACGACTATTGAAGGTCAACCTGACGAGTATTGGATTGCCAAAAAAGGACGTGAATCCCAAACAGAACAATACCTCGAATGGAAATCTCATCTTCTCGTAGCAGCAGGTCAGCGTAACAACACGGCGCGACTTACGGCTGTCTCTACAAACGAAAAATACATTGGCGGCGGATGGCATCCCGTTACAGGAATGTCTCCTGAAGAAGCAAAAGCTACTGCTGTGTTTATCAACTCCACTCCTGGACGTCTTCAGATAATGCGCAACGCGGGTCGAACCATAGAGTTCCCAATGTATAATCCTGCGGGCATTGCTAACGTCAGAATCCCTGATATTAAGAACGATCACATACGCGGCATCCTGGCCGCGTGCTGGGAGCACACGAAGGATATGGTTGTCCCGCAATTCCGCGACGGCGAATGCAAAGTGCGCCGCCTCTGGGATGAAGCCGTAGCCGATGCGATGGGCTGGGACGCCGCCGAGTTCACGCGCCTGCGTATGCTGCTGCACCAGGAACCGCATGTGCGTGGTCTGGGCTACGGGCAGTACGCCGACGAAGCGGAGGCCGAGCCTGCCGACCGTCAACGCTTCACAGAACTCGCCGACCAATGGGAAATTGAAACCGTATTCGAGTCCAACACAGCCCACGCGGTCGAACATCCGGCCCACAAGGAGATAATCAGCATGGGCGAGCCGGTGGTGCCGCTGATTCTGGAACGGATGCGGAAGACACAGGAAGGGGGATTTGCAGCCGGGGGACACTGGGATAATGCATTGGGGAAAATCACAGGGGTAAATCCCGTGAGGCGTTCCGACTGGGGCAATATCGCCGCGATCCATGCTTCCTGGCTGGAATGGGGCGAAGCCAATGGATACATCTAGCTGGGCAAAGGTTCTTGTCCAATTATTTCCGAGGTTATCCAAAGATGGCTATGAAATTGCAGGAGAATCCTCAAGCCAATATAACTGCATCGCATATGCCGCTGGCGATGCCAACCAGTGGTGGGATTTTACGGAAAGGCGTTACTGGCCCGCGCACGCCACGCGCTCAGAAAAAATGGAAAGCCTGATTGAAGTATTCGCTGGCTTGGGATTTCAGCAATGCAGGGACAGCAGTCTTGAAAGCGGCTTTGAAAAAGTCGCGCTGTACGAAGAACAAGGTATGTGGAAACACGCAGCACGGCAGACCCCCGCCGGACGTTGGCGCAGCAAAATGGGACGAGGGCCGCTAATAGAACACCTCACACCGGAGTCGCTTTCCGATGGAATGTACGGTAATCCGACAATCTACATGCGAAGGTCCGCAAGTGAAACTTACTAGCAGCGAATCCGACCGAGCCAAGCTCTTTTCATTCGTGCAGAAACTAATGCAACTGACCCCCTTCCCGTTCTTGAGTCACTAACCGTTCAGGGAAATTCAGATTAATCTTCGACGACGATGTCCCTTACGTCGTAGACCCCGGGATGGTCCGGGTAGTTGAGTTCCAGCACCCGCACGGTATCAGCCGACAGGTCAGGCATTTCCAGGACTTTATAGGCCTTGGCCATCAGCACCAGGGCATCGGGCACCGAGGGCGTGCGCGGGTAGGACTCGACCACGGTCCTGGCCCGGTTCACTGCGGCCAGGTACGCGCCCCGCTTCAGGTAATAGTTGGCCACGTGTATTTCGTGCCTGGCAAGGCGGTTGCGCAGGAATACCATGCGCTTTTGCGCGTCCTCGGCGTACTGGCTCTGGGGGTATTTTTCCAGCAGTTCGGAAAAGGCACGGAACGCGGTCAGGGCCGAACTCTGGTCGCGCTGGCTGGAATCGATGGGCAGG
>CAZXEU010000113.1:0-29411 GCA_964639665.1 uncultured Rhodothermaceae bacterium
TCGGCCGGGCCCTCGAGCACGATGC
Source organism: uncultured Rhodothermaceae bacterium (assembly GCA_964639665.1). GTDB lineage: Bacteria > Bacteroidota > Rhodothermia > Rhodothermales > Bin80 > CAZXEU01. The sequence continues at coordinate 26 of CAZXEU010000113.1, forward strand.
GCCCTTCCGTGCGACCCACCCGCAGCGTCCCGCCCGGCATCTCTATTTGCGCCCTAGCATCCGAATTGATCCGTTGGAGCCGCCACGCCGCGACGGCCGATGCCACCGCTCCCGTACCACACGCCAGCGTCTCGGCCTCCACACCTTTTTCATACGTCCGCACCCGCAGGGCGCACCTCGAGCGTATCTCGACGAAATTCACGTTTGCCCCTGAGGGAGCAAGCGCCGGATCATGCCTGATCTCTCGTCCCCACCGCTCGACGGGCGCCTCTCCTACGCCCTCCATGAAACAGACTACGTGCTCCGTCCCGGTCCATATGTAATGCAGATCCGAAAGCGGCCCGGCAGAGGCTGCAGCAAGCGCCAGGTCCGGTCGCCAATCCGCTGGCTGCTGCATGTAAAGCCGCACCTCCGCGTCCAAACCCTCCTGCAGCTCAGCCTCGTAGACGCCGGAGTCGGTCTGAATCCGGAGCAGCCGGCTGTTAATCCCCGCCTGCTGCGCGTAGCGCACCAGGCACCGGGCGCCATTGGCGCACATGGTACCCAGGGAGCCGTCCGCGTTGACGTAGCGCATGCAGAAGTCCGCCTGCTCCGCCGTGGCCTCGGCAAAGGCCAGTACGCCATCGGCCCCAACCCCGTACCGGCGCCGGCACTGCTGCCGCGCTATCCGGGCCAATTCCCGATCCGAAAACCGGTAGAAGCGGTTGTCAATGACAATAAAGTCATTGCCAGCTCCGCTCATTTTCGTAAACTCAACGACAAGTCGAGCGCCCATCGCGGCATCATTGGTGCCAGATGCAGGTAAAACGCCGGCAGGTTCATCCCGTTCAACGCCCTCCAACATCTCCCGACTTCCGTCCTTGGCAGAGAAAACCCTCACGATTGATCAGACCAACCCCCTCCTCCTCTTTGGCTCCAACGACAAGCACCTGCGTCGCATGGAGGCCGCTTTCCCCGACACAGACTTCCTGGCCCGCGGCAATCAGATCAAGCTCCGGGGGCACAAGCGTGCACTTGAGAACATCGAGCGTGCGCTGCAGGAGCTGACGGTCATTGCCAGCCGCAACGGCAATCTGACGACCGGTGACGTCGAGACCGTACTGGCGCTGGTAACCTCCGATGATTCGCGCCCACGTTCCGAAATCGGAGAGGTCATTGCCTACACGCCATCCGGAGGCCTGGTGCGGACCAAGACGCCGGGCCAAGCCCGGATGGTGCAGGCCGCCCGCAGGAGCGATATCGTCTTTGCCATTGGCCCGGCCGGCACGGGCAAGACGTTTATGGCCGTAGCCATCGCCGTAGCGGCCCTGAAGTCACGCCAGATCAAACGCATCGTCCTCTGCCGGCCAGCTGTGGAGGCCGGCGAGCGGCTGGGCTTCCTGCCAGGCGATTTTCGCGACAAGATCGATCCCTACCTTCGTCCGTTGTATGATGCGCTGGATGAATTGCTGCCGACCGAGAAGCTGCGCGCACACATGGAGAGCCATGTAGTCGAAATCGTGCCCCTGGCCTTCATGCGCGGCCGGACGCTCAATTCAGCTTTCGTCATCCTCGACGAGGCACAGAACGCGACATCCACGCAAATGAAGATGTTCCTTACGAGGCTGGGCATCAACAGCCACGCCATCGTAACCGGAGACGTGACGCAAATTGATCTCGGCGACCGGACTGCCAGCGGCCTGGTGGAAGCCAGAAGCATTCTGGAGGGCGTGGACGGCATCTCCTTTATCGATTTTGACAGAAGCGATGTGGTGCGCCACAGGCTTGTCAAGGACATTATCGACGCCTACGAACGTCGCGACGCTACTGGCTCCAGATAAAGGAGCCGCTTGCGTCAATGTAGCCTGACCGGTCCTGCAGCGTCACGTAGGCCAGGCCGCCCTCGAACGGCCGCGCGCGCTCGTACCGTAGCGGTATCGCAACCGCACCCTCCGTATCGACATATCCCCACAGTCCACCGCTTTGCACCAGGGCCAGGCCTTCGGAAAAGTCATACGCGTGCTCGTACACGGCATCAATGACCATCCTACCGGTCCGGTCGATAAAGCCCCACAGATCTTCGGACTGCACCCTCGCGCGACCATCGGCAAATGAGAACACGCTTTGGTAGTCAACCTCCAGCACCAGGCTGCCCTCCTTGTCGACGAAGCCCCATTGCGTTCCCCTCCTGACAAGCGCCATGCCTTCCGAGAAGCTCCTCACGGAAGAAAACTGCGGCTCAATCACCCAGTCGCCATTTCCGTCTATATATCCCCATTGGGACCCCACACGCAAGAACAGCACCTTGCGCACAACCTGCACAGCAGCGAGGCTATCGGAAAACGGCAGTGCCCGCACAAACCGGTCCGGAATGGCGAGCCTGCCGCTCTTGTCTACATAACCCCAATTCGGCTCCAGTCCCACGACGGTCCCGGCCTGCATGCGCACCGGGGCTAGCCCGTGAGAAAAATCCAGCGCACCCGTATAGGGTCTTTCACTTAGGGCGATGCCCTTGCGGTCGATGAAATTCCAGCTCGGGCCCTGCTGCACACGGGCGAGGCCCTCCGAATACGGATAAACGGCCGAAAATCGCGTGTCGACTACTAGGGAGTCGGTCGCGTCTACAAACCCCCACCGGCCGTCGATGCGAACGGCTGCCAGCCCTTCGGTGGTGCGCTGCGCGCCATCGTAGTTGGGCTCGACGATCATGCGACCCGATGCATCAATGAACCCAAAGCGGCCCTGGTATGGCACCGGGAATAGATCGCCCGTCTGCGCCAGCGCACTGGCAGCAAGTGAAGTCCAGATCGTTAGGAGCCAGATTCCTCGCATGGCAACGGGCAACTCAGTCGTATTGCGGGCTGGAAACCACAACGTTGTCTATCAGTCGCGCACGGCCAAGATGTGCCGCAACTGCAGCAAGAACGGTCTGGCCGGGCTCGATGCGACCTACCGGCATCAGCCGCTCCGTATCCACTACCTCTGCATATTCAGGGCGCACAAGCGAAGCCTTCTGCAGGCAGTTCATCATCGATTTGACGACGTTGCCGGGATGCCGTTCGCCGCCCTCTACCAGGACACGGGCTGACGTTACCGCATGGTAGAGTGCCGGCGCCTGCGCACGCTCCTGCTCACTCAAGTAGCCATTGCGAGTCGAGAGTGCCAGGCCGTCGGACTCCCTGACCGTCTCAACGCCCCGCGCAAGTATGCCGAAGCCCAGATCTCGTATCATCCTGCGCAGAATGAAATACTGCTGTGCGTCCTTCAACCCGAAGACCGCCACATGAGGCTGGCAGCGCAGGAATAGCTTTACTACCACGGTCGCCACACCCCTGAAGTGGCCGGGACGGAACGGCGCGCAGAGATGCCGCTGAAGCTCCGGCGCGTCCACCCACGTAAGCTGGGCCTCCATGCCATCCGGGTACAGGCACACCGCACCCGGAGAAAACACAAGGTCGACACCACCGAGGGACTCAAGCCTCGCCAAGTCCCTGCCGAGGTCCCGCGGATAGGCTTCATAGTCCTCCCCCGGGCCGAATTGTGTGGGATTGACAAACACGGAGACGGTGACGTGGTCACCTTCACGCCCAGCCGCGCGCACGAGTGCGTCGTGGCCTGCGTGAAGCCCTCCCATCGTGGGCACGAGAACGAGCCTTCTGCCTTCCGCGCGCAGCGCATCGGATCTGGCCTGCATCTCGGCAGGATCCGCTATGATTTCCAAGCTACCTCTGTCCATTCAACAAACGGCATGGCGGCCCGTATAATAAGCCTGTTTCACCGGATTATTCGACATGAGCCTGTACCGCGTTGAAAGAGATTCGCTCGGTGAGGTTCGCGTGCCTGTCGGCGCGCTCTACGGAGCGCAGACGCAGCGGGCCCGAGACAATTTTCCCATAAGTGGCCAGCGGATGCCGAGGCCCTTTATCGAGGCTCTGGGCATAATCAAGCGAGCCGCAGCCCTGGCAAATCGGGACCTGGGTCTTCTCTCGAAAGAACGAGCTGCCGCCATTGTCCGGGCCGCGGAGCGGGTAAGTGGCGGAGAATTCGACGAACAATTTCCCGTGGACATCTACCAGACCGGCAGCGGCACGTCCACGAACATGAATGCCAACGAGGTTCTCGTCTCCGTTGTCAGACACGAGTCGGGCATGGAAGACCTGCATCCCAACGACCATGTCAACATGTCGCAGTCGTCGAATGACGTCATTCCGACCGCCATGCATGTGTCCGCCGCCATGCTGCTCGACCGAGCGCTCCTGCCGGCCTTGCAGGAATTGCATCAGTCACTGCTGGCCAAGAGCCTCGAGTTTGACGACGTAATAAAGAGCGGCCGTACGCACCTCATGGACGCCATCCCAGTGCGCCTGGGGCAGGAATTCGGCGGCTATGCTGCGCAGGTGGATGCGGGCATCCGCCGCGTTCGGCTTGCAATGGAAGAACTGAAAGAGGTCGCCCTCGGGGGCACGGCCACGGGATCGGGCATAAATCGGCACGAGGACTTTCCGAAGCGGGCCATTGCGCATATCTCGGAAATCACCGGCATTGAATTCCGGGAGGCCACAAACCACTTTGAAGCGCAGTCTGCAAAGGACGGCTACGTCATGGCCGGAGGCGCGCTTAACACGCTCGCCGTGTCACTGATGAAAATCGCCAACGACATACGGCTGCTCTCCAGCGGTCCCACGAGCGGGCTATTCGAAATCTCCTTGCCACCCGTCCAGCCGGGAAGTTCCATCATGCCGGGGAAGGTAAACCCGGTCCTTTCCGAGGCCATGATGATGGCGTGTGCCCGCGTCATGGGCAACCATACGACGCTGACCGTTTGCGGCCAGCACGGCAACCTCGAACTCAATGTGATGATGCCGGTCATGGCGCAGGCCATGCTGGAGAGCATCACAATTCTGGCCGGCGCGTGCCGCGCCTTTAACGACCGCTGCCTCCGCGGTATGAGTGCCAACCGCGATCGGTGCAGAGAGCTCCTGGAGCGCAATCCTGCAGTTGCGACGGCGCTAAATGCCGCAATCGGCTACGACCGCGCCGCCGAGGTAGCAAAGGCCGCCGCCAAGAGCGGCCGAACGGTTCGCGAAGTCGTGCTCGAAATGGCGTTGCTCAGCGAGGAGGAGCTCGACGCCATGCTTGACGTGCGCGGCATGACCGAACCGGGCATTCCTGGCCGGTAGAGGCTTGTCTGCCATACTAAAATCGCTTCAGGCACGTTTTTTGTGCCCTGGTCAAAGAAAGGAAATGCCGTCAATTAGACACACCCTACCATGACTGCAAGAAATCGTGCTTCCATCGCCATCCTACTTGTGGCCGTCTTTGCGGCCGGCATCCTGTTTGCCACGGCAGGTGCCAATCTCTTCGGCAGCGGCGAAAAGGTAGGCGTGGAATCGCGTGCCGCCACGCATGTCTCAGATGAGTCCGATGTGCCGGCGCCCGAACAGAACCGCTTTGACCTTGAGCAGGCCTTTATCGACGTGGCCGCCGAAGTCAATCCTTCCGTCGTCCAGATCCGGTCGGAGCGCGTGGTAGTCGGTGGGCCAGGCGTTTTCGTGAATCCCTTCCAGGGGTGGCCGTTTGGCGAACGGTTCAATGTTCCGCAGGAAGATCCGCAGCCGCGCGTGCAGAGCGGTCTGGGATCCGGCGTCATCGTGAGCGAGGACGGCTATATCGTCACCAACAATCACGTCATAGCGCAGGCCGAAGACCTGGAAATCGGCCTGTACGATGGCCGTGTACTTGAGGCCACCGTTGTCGGTACGGATCCCGCCAGTGACCTGGCCGTGATCCGAATCGAAGCGAGCGATCTGCCATCGGCCTCGTTTGGAGGCTCAGAAGACGTAAGGGTAGGCCAATGGGTAATGGCCTTCGGTTCTCCGCTAAGCGAAGACCTGGACAACACCGTAACGGCCGGGATCGTCAGCGCCGTCGGCCGCACGAGCACCAATCTGGGCAATCTTAATCCTTACTCGGCCTTCATCCAGACGGATGCCGCCATTAATCCCGGTAATTCGGGCGGTCCGCTGGTGGACTTGCGCGGACAGGTTATTGGCATCAACAGTGCCATTTATTCGCGCACAGGCGCATACCAGGGAGTCGGATTTGCCATACCTGCCGACGTGGCACAAGATGTCATGGCGCAGCTCATAGAGCACGGGCGCGTCGAACGGGGATTTTTGGGCGTGGGCTATGATGGCGTTTCGGCATCTCTGGCGGATGCGCTCGACGTACCGCGCGGGGCGGCGCAAGTCACCCTGGTGCAAAGTGACAGCCCGGCAGAGCGGGCCGGCCTGCAGGAAGCGGATATCATTACGGCAGTCAACGGCGAAGAACTGAGAGATGCCAACCAGCTCCGGTCCATCATTGGCAATCTGGCGCCGGGCACCGAGGTCGAACTCTCGGTGGTTCGAAAAGGAGATCGGCTCACGGTCCAGGCGGCACTTGCCAAACTCGAACTGGAAGAAGAAGAGACTGTAGAGCCCGGCGCGGATCCTCCGAGCGAAAGACTCGGACTTACACTTTCGGAGCTTACGCGTGCCCAGAGCGATCAGTGGGAGCTGTCGGATGGCGGTCAAGTCAGGGGACTACTGGTGACCGGCATCGACCAGAGCAGCGCGGCCTACCGGGACGCTGATCTCAGGCAGGGCGACATCATCTCTGAAATCAACCAGGAGCAGGTAGAGACCCTGGAAGCGTTCAACCGCATCTTCGATGATGTGCCCGACACGGAAGCCGTCATCGTCAAGGTCCTTAGGCGCCGCGGAAACGCGTTCGTTCCATTCTTTACGGCCCTGGTAAAGACTGCCAGATAGCGCGGGGCATGGACCTCGAACACCTGGTCGGTGCCGTGGCAGCAGCCCTCGGCACCGACGCCACGCCCGAGCGCGTCGAATCCATTGCGCAGGCCATAATGGATGCCACGCTTTCAGGGCGGCTTGCGCAGGACCGCGTAATTATCACCGCTTTCGGGTCCGACCAGCCAGGAATCCTGGCCGGCGTAACCCGAATTGTGGCCCAGGCCGGCTGTAACATCCTGGACGTGTCCATGAAGATTTTGCAGCAGTACTTCACGCTCATCATGGTCGCAGACATCAGCAGCATGAAGATCCCGCTTGCCGAGCTCCAGCATCAGCTGCGCTCGGCGGAGTCGAGGCTCGGGGTTCGCATAGGCGCGCAGCACGAGGACCTCTTTGCTCGCATGCATCGTCCCTAGAAGCTGCATCCATGGCCTACGAGTTGTACGAAGTACTCGATACGGTCCGAATGACCGAATCGGAGAACTTCGACATTCGCGCCGTCACGCTTGGAATCTCGCTGCTGGACTGCGCAAGCTCGCATGCAGGGCACGTTAGCTCCCGGGCTTGCGAGAAGATCCGGCGGGTGGCCGGGCACCATGTCGCTGTATCAGAGGAAGTGGAGTCCCTCTTTGGCGTCAGTATTGCCAACAAGCGCGTGGCCGTGACACCTGTCAGCCTCATAGCCGCGGGACTCGATGCCCGGGGATATGTCCGGCTGGCGGCCGCGCTGGACGGCGCAGCCGCAGACATCGGGGTCGATTTTCTGGCGGGGTTTTCAGCGCTCGTGGAGCGTGGAATGACGCGAGGCGATCTTGCCTTCATGGAGGCCTTGCCGGAGGCGCTTGCCTCCACCCGGCATCTCTGTGCCTCGGTCAACTGTGCCTCGACCAGCGCCGGTATCAACGCCGACGCCGTGCTCCGGATGGGGCGAGTAATCAGGGAAGCGGCCGGGCGAACGGCCGACAGTGACTCGTCTGCGTGCACGCGTCTTGTCACATTCTGCAATGCTGTTGCCGACAATCCATTCATCGCCGGTGCGTTTCACGGACCGGCATGCGGCGAGGCTGTGCTGAATGTCGGGATTTCGGGGCCGGGCGTGGTGCTGCGCGCCGTGCGCGACCTGCAGGAGACCCGCGACCTGGCAACGGTATGCGAGGCAGTCAAGCGAACGGCATTCAAGATCACGAGAGCGGGCGAACTCATCGGCCGCCAGGTGGCGGAACGCCTTGCGAAGCGTGCGGGCGTACAGGTTGTCTTTGGCATCGTGGATGTGTCGCTGGCGCCAACGCCTGTAACCGGCGACTCGGTCGGAGAAATCCTCATGGCCATGGGCCTGGAAGAGATCGGCTCGCCGGGTACCACCGCCGCGCTCGCCATGCTGACCGACTCCGTCAAGAAGGGCGGCACCATGGCGTCCAGCCGGACTGGAGGATTGAGCGGCGCGTTCATTCCTGTTTCGGAAGATGCTACCCTTGCCCGTGCCGCGGAACGGGGACACCTGGGCCTCGAAAAACTGGAGGCCATGACGGCGGTCTGCTCCGTCGGGCTGGATATGATTGCCCTGCCGGGCGACACGCCCGCGGAAACACTGGCTGGCATTATGCTGGACGAGTTTGCCATCGGCATGATGAATAACAAGACCACCGCGTGCCGGCTCATACCCGTCGCGGGCAAGGGAGCCGGCGACTATGCCGAATGGGGCGGATTGCTCGGAAGGGCACCTGTCATCGAGCCCAGAGCATCTGCCTGTGCGAGACTAGTCAGGCGCGGCGGCCAGATTCCCGCTCCCGTGCGAAGCCTGACGAACTAGGTACGGGATTGTCGACGGGCTCTCGATTGCAAGGCCCAGGAAGCAGCCCGCCAACGGACCTCTGTGCCTGCCATACCGGTCCTCGATGCCAGGCGGTCTGGCGCACGCGATGAGTCCCGCCCCTGCATCAGGGCACGCTCATTTGCCCACCACGAGCACGATCTTGCCTATGTTGCGGCACAGCCTCATGTGCTCATGCGCCGCTTCCACATCCTCCAGATCGTAGTCCGAATCGATCACCGGGCGCAGGCGGCCGCTTCGAAACAGGGCCAGCTTTTCTTTGGCAAAGCTCTGCGTAAGCGAAATCTTGTATTCCAGAGTACGGTTGCGCAGTGTGGTTGCCACGAGATGTGCACGCTTCCGGAACAGCGTCCGTAGATTGAGACCGGCGAGATCCGCCCCCGCAAGCGTGGACAGAAGCACGAACCGGCCGTCCAGGGCCAGCGACCGAAGGTTCTGCTCAAAGTACGGAGCCCCGATGCAGTCCACGATCAGGTCTACTCCCCTGCCTTCCGTTGACCGGAGAACTTCCTCGGCAAAATCCTGGCTCCTGTAATCCACGGCCATCGTCGCCCCCAGGTCGAGACACGCTGCGTGCTTGCCGCCTGAGGCTGTTACGTACATCTGGGCACCCGCATGCGTGGCCAACTGGATGGCTGCCGTTCCTACGCCGCTGGCGCCGGCATGAAAGAGCACGGTCTGGCCCGAGCACAGGCCGCCCAGCGAGAACAGCACCTGGTACGCTGTCAGAAAGACCTCCGGAATGGCAGCCCCTTCCAGAAACGTGAGATTGGCAGGCAAGGCCATTGCCATGTCTTCATGCAGCACCGCGAATTCCGCGTAGCCTCCTCCCGGCAGAAGCCCCATTACCGCGTCTCCACGCTTCCACCGCGTGACGGCCGGGCCCACGCTCTCCACGACTCCCGCCATTTCCAGGCCCAGGACCGGGCTGGCTCCGGGCGGAGGAGGGTGCTTCCCTCTCCGCTGTAGAAGGTCTGCGCGATTCAGGGCCGTCGCCTGGACGCTGACGCGTATCTGGCGCGGTGTCGGCTCGGGCACCCGCACGTCCCGCAGCAGAAGGTTGCCCGCGGTGTCACAGAGTACAGCTCGCATGACGTTCCGGCTCTTGCGAAAGACTGGGATTGGCCACCCGTCGCTTTGAACTGGCCAATGAACGATTACCCGGAACTATCGTTCGAATCCCATGGCAACGGCGACAGCGACGGACGCGATCAAGGTGGCGCTTCCTCACGGGCGCCACTACTACCTGCATTTTGCCGCGCTTTCGGCCTTGCCCAGGCTCATGCAGGAACGGGGCTTGCGCCGCGGACCGTGCCTGGTCATCACCGACAACCAGGTTGCAGACCGTTACCTGCCCGGACTGGTGCAATCGCTTGCTACCGGCGGGTGGCAGCCGCACGCGATCGTTGTCGCGCCCGGCGAAGTTTCGAAGGACCTGGCTGTCCTTCAGCACATTTACGATGAGGCCTTGGGTCAGGGCATCGACCGGAAGACTCCGATTGTAGCTCTCGGCGGCGGCGTTGTTGGAGACCTGGCGGGATTTGCTGCGGCAACATTGCTAAGAGGTCTGCCCCTGGTACAGGCCCCGACCACGCTTGTCGCTCAGGTCGACAGTGCCATAGGCGGCAAGACGGGAGTAAACCACACAGCAGGCAAAAACCTGGTTGGCGCCTTCTATCAGCCTGCGCTGACCTGCGCTGACCCCTCCACCCTGGCGTCCCTGACAGACGTCGACTGGGCCAGCGGGCTCGCGGAGGTCGTCAAGCATGCGCTTATCGCGGACCGAGCATTTGCCGCTTTCCTGGAGCATCACTGGCCCTCCATCCTTGCCCGGGATCCCGAATCCGTTCAAGCCATTGTGCCCTGGGCAGCTTCCATCAAGGCCCGGATTGTCGCAGAAGACGAGCGCGAAGAAGGCAAGCGTGCCATACTGAACTTCGGGCACACATTCGGGCACGCCATCGAGCACGCTGCCGGCTACGGATTCTTTACCCATGGGGAAGCTGTTGCGCTAGGGATGCGTGCTGCGCTGAAGCTCTCGCACTTGCTCCACAACGACTTTCAGTTTGAGCCGGCCCTGGAACTCGTGCGGCGCATTCCTGTGCGCGCTTCGCTGTCATCCATTTCCGTCACCCGGCTCATGGATGCCATGCGCTCGGACAAGAAGGTTCTGGCCGGTCGGCAGCGACTGATTGTCCTGCGCGAAATCGGACAGGCCTACCTCAGCGGCGACGCAAGCTCAGCGGAAATCCGGATTGCCTGGGACTGGGCCCGTGCCTAGGCTGCTGCGCCGTTCCCCCAATGACGATTCCGAAGCCGTGTCCCGCACGAAGCAAATCGCCCGGCTAGCCCTGTATGCGAGCGCAGGCCTTCTCGGCGCGGGCGTGCTACTGATCTTCGCCTTCACCAGAACCGAATTCGGCAGGGAGGCGCTTCGCCAGGAGATTGTTCGCAGTTACGCAAACCGCTACGAGGGCCGCCTGCATATCGAAGCCTTGCAGGGCAATTTCCGGCAACAGGTTCTCGCCAGCGATGTCCGGCTATTTGATCGCAGTGGCAATCAGTGGCTAACAGTGGATTCACTGGTCGCCAGACCCCACTGGCGGTCCCTTTTCACGGGCAGGTTCTCGATCCGGTCCCTGCAAGCCATTCGGCCCGCGTTGGTGCTGCGCACGGACAGCGCAGGAAGCATCCGTTCGCCCCTGGTGCGCCTGCAGGCAACGGGAGACGCTGCAGGCAGCTGGACGCCGGACCGGATCGAGGTGCAACTCGCAAAGGGGACCGTTCAATTGCATCGAACCGAAATTGGCCGGGCGGAGGCCATGGACAGCCTGCACGTCCGGGCCGTGTATCACCGCAACCAGGATACAGACCTCCTCGATGTAGAGAGTTTTTCGGGGCGTATGCCTGAGCTGCCTCTAACCATACACGATGCGTCTGCACAATTGGTCACCAACCGGGAGCGGATCGTCATTAACCGCCTCGTGGTGGCTGCAGATCAGGGCATGCTCGACCTGACAGGAATAGTCAGCGATTACCGGGACCCGGATTCCCTTGCCCTGGACCTTTCACTGCATGTCCAGCAACTGGAGCTCCGTGCCTTGCGGAATCATATTCCGACGCTCGCGCTGGCCGAAACCCTCGACGGGGCGGTTACGGTCCGCGGCAATGCCTCCCATCTCACGGCAGATAACCTTCTGCTGGCTCTTGGCACCAGTTCGCTGGTAGGGAACGGCAACCTGCTGCTGAATGAAGACTCGGTAGGTTTGCAGCTCAACGTGCGCGAAGCGCTTCTGCGTGGCTCCGACATCCGCGCAATGCTGCCCGAGGCACGGCTGCCGGACACGGAGCACCTCGGAATCATACGGCTTCAAGGTGCCTTCCAGACGGTCCAAACGGCGCAGGCCATCAGGATACGCACCTCGTTCGATCTTGTAAGCGAAGGGGGAAATGCTTCGGGGACGGCGTCCATCGGCCGGCCAGCCGGCGGACAGTGGGCGTATGCAGGCTCTGTACAGACCAGCGCCCTGAACCTCGGCTTCTTTTCCGGAGATCCTGCCCTGGAGAGCCAGCTAGAGGGAAGCTTCACCCTGGACGGGTCTGGCCTGCGTATGCCCGAATTCGAGGCTTCCATTGGTGCAGACCTTGGGCCGTCCAGCCTGGCGGGCAGGCCATTGGACGGGATGCGTGCGGACGTGACCTTGCAGGGCCGCACCGGCCGGACAGAGGCGCAGGTGTGGAAAGAGGATCAATACATCGAATTGGCTGCAGACTTCGATTGGTCCGGTCAGAGACCGGCCGTCACCATTGATTCGCGCATGCGAAATGTAGACATGGGCAGTATCCTGCATTCAGACTCCCTCCATTCAAGCCTGAACGGCACATGGCATATGGCGGGCTCCGGTCTTCCCGGGCAGGATCTGCAGGGGCGCCTCTCCCTGGAAGTGGACACATCCTCCATGGGTTGGGGCGAAGCACACAGAACACTGCCGCCGCATGAGTGGACGCTGGCGCTGACCAGGAGTGCGGATGGAGGTTTTGCGCTGGATGTTGATGGCGATGCCCTTGCCATGCGGCTGGAGAGCAACCGCAGCTTCCGCATCGGCGGATCCCTTGCGGCTCTCTGGAAGGTTGCGCTTGCCGATGCGCTCCAAAGGCAACAAGACAAGTACCGGATCGGTCCCGAAGGCCACCGCCACGTGGCCTGGCCACCCCTTGAGCAACTGATCTTGCAGGGTGAGGCAGCCGCCACGCTGGCGGGCTCGGCCGCCCAGGGCCCCATGACGATCGAGGGATCGCTTGCGATCAAGCAATCCGAGTTTGTCAGCAGCTGGTTGCCCATGACAGATCCCATTGCAACCGACTTTGTAGGCACGCTTTCTGTCCAGGCAGACGCCGACAGTCTGGCCTTCGCCGCGACTGCCTCGGCTGATTCCATCATCTGGCGTACAACCCAGGTTGCCGGCCTGCGGGCAGCCGCTGACGGGCGCCTCACGCTGGAGGGCCCCCTGGAGCATACGGTGACAACCGTGCTCGACGCCGAAGCCGATCATTGGCAGATCCGTGGACCGGCCCTTGAGGGCCTTCGGATCACGGCTTCAATGGAGGATGCGGCAGCGGACGTAGCCCTTTCCACGGAAGGAGCGGTCACAGCACGAGTCCAGGCAAGACTAACGGAGATGGGAGACCGCTACCGTCTGCGTTTCGGCCAGCTGGCCTTTTCATCCGGCGCGTACCGATGGACTCAGGCTGAGGATGCCATTATCGACGTATTTGCCGATGCCCTGGAATTTGTTCGTTTTCGGCTGGAGGGCGCGGCATCGCGCGAACTGCGACCCCAAGGCGTCGACGTGACCGGCGTTCTTTCGTCGTCCGTAGAGGACACGCTAACCGTCGGAATTCGGTCTCTTGTGCTTAGGCAGCTGTCGGATTTTGTCGAGACCCGACGGAGCTTCGGAGGCACGCTCGATGGACGTCTCCAGTGGACAGGTCTGGAGCGCCCTGAAGTATCCGGCGATGTAGTGGTAACCGACTTGCGGCTGGAGAATCATGTCCTGGGACGACTGGAAGCCAGCAGCCGCTTCAATCCGGGGAGCCCTGATATAGCCGTTGTGGCGTCACTTGGTCCCGCGCCAGGCGAGAACACGGGGGAGGGCGACACGCTTCGCTTTGTCGAAAACAACCTGACGATCTCGGGGACGGTCCGTCTACCGGGTCGCGATGATGACGGTGCCCTGGACCTGGACCTGGATGTAAGGCGCGCTGACGCGTTCTTCTTCGAATACCTGGTCCGCGGTTTTCATGACGTATCGGGAGCCTTTGTAGGCGGGGGTACCATCGGAGGTACTTTCGGTTATCCGGTCTTCGATGCCGGACTGACGTTGAGAGAGGGCAGCTTTCGCATTCCGGATCACGGGATGCGCTACGCCGCCGAAGCAGAAACCCGAATCACGCGCGAAGGCATTGCGATTGACAGGCTCGTGCTCTCTGACTCGACCGGCGGCAGAGCCGAGCTTGCCGGGATGATGCACTTCAATGACTATCGCTATTTCTCGTTCGATGTCACGGGCGAACTGGATGAACTGCAGATCATGAACATCGATGCGTTCACGCGCCAGATCCCGTTCTACGGTCTGATTTGGGTTTCCGGGGATGCTACGCTGACAGGTCCCCTAAATGATGCATTCCTGCGCTCCGTCAACCTGCAGTTCCTGCCTCGCAGCGACCTGTACATACCGATCGTAGAGGCAGACGCAGCAGTCGACCCGGGATTCATTATCTACGCTGATTCGACGGGTCGAATCCCCGAGACTGCCATCCGGCCACAACGGGAAACCATCCTGGACAGGCGCCAGGAAGGCGAGCGGGATTTCGCAGCCGGGCTCCAGATGGACCTCAATATCCTGGCGCCTGAAGGATCCTCCATCCATTTGGTGATCGATCCGCTACTTGGTGATGTCATCAACGCCACGGGCAGTGGCCGCGTGCAGCTCCAGCTGCGCGAAGGAGCTCTGGCCACCTTCGGCAGCTTTGCCGTGGAAGCCGGCGATTACCTGTTTACGGCGGGAGAGCTATTCGTGCGCCGCTTCCTTATAAACGAAGGAACGATTGCGTGGACCGGAGATCCCCTTAACCCGCAACTCGACATCAGCGCCGATTACCGCACGCGCGCATCCAGGAACGGACTTCCGGCAGAGGTGGGCGGAGCGTTGCAGACCAGCCTGCCGCTCATTGTGGGCCTGCAGATCTCCGGGGAGCTCAACGCTGTACAGGTAACTCCGGCTCTGGCCGTGGACCAGCGCCAGGAGGCCATTAGCGATACTCCGCTCCTCGAGGCGTACCTGAATCAGCCCGACCGGGCTGCACAACATGCCACCAGCGTCCTTATAACCAATTCGTTTCTGCTCTCCGCAGAAGGTGGCAGCAGTGATGTCCTTGCCGGATCGGCATTTAACAGTGTTTCGAATCTGGTAGCCAGTCAGCTCAACCGCTACATCAGCCAGGTTATACCCAATGCCGATTTGACGCTCGGCGTGCTGAGCGATGAATCAGCGGAAGAACTTGATGTCTCCGCCGGCATCGCGCTTCGGCTTCTGGATGAGCGCCTCGTCATCCGGGGCCAGGGCGTGTACCGAGGGCTCCGGAGTCAGCCGGAAGCGCCGGTCAATGAAGGACTGGAGGGCGAACTGCTCGTGGAAATACAGCTTTCTCCGAGCATTTCGGTGGAGGTGTTTTACCGGCGGGAAGGTGACGTGCTGAGCGAGACCCTCATAACAAGTGAAACCGGCGCGGGTATCAATTACCATGCCGAGTTCACCAGCTGGAAATCGCTGATCAGGCGCATATTCGGGCGCAGAAGAAATAGCGAGGAAGAGGCTCTTGGCGCCCGCTGACAGAGCAGGTTCAGGGGGCCGGATCAAACCCGGCCCCCTTACCCGTTAGCTGGCTTCCATTACAGGCTCGCGACCAGAGCGGGACTCGTAGAGCTCGCTTATCACGGTCGTGATGAGCTTCCTTCCGGCCTCAGCTTCGGACTCGCTTACGCTTCGGGCGAGGTACTCCACCGCCCTACCATTGCCGATAGCCTGGAGCGCCGCTATGGCCAGCTGCCGATTCGCCTCGCTGGAAGAGGTCTCGGCAACGCCCTGCAAGACGCGGACGTGGTGCTGCATGCGGATCTTGTCCCGATAAAGGGTGGCGAAGACAATGGCATTCTTGAGCGCTTGCGGTTGCACTGCCGCGTCGACAGCGCCGAGTGACGCCCCGAGCTGTGCAGAAACGAGCGTCCAGTAGTGATCCCGGACCGGGGAGTCTTCTGCCTTGCTCTGCGCCATGGCCGGCGCAGCCAGAGACAGCAAGAGCAGGAAAGCAGGGAGTGTTCTTAGGATGTTCATGGCTCCGAAACGAGAAAAGGTGAGTGATGGCGTGGTTCGTCTACACCTGCACTTTACGTAGCCTGATGGCGACGGTTACACGGCGGCGTTTTTTTTGGAAGCGCTTTCATACATCCTTTACCGTGGCCAGAAGTGGCCGCAACCTGCACGCTACCTTGCGCGAGCAATCGGCGAAATCGGCGCGCCGCGCCCCCGGGGCCACTGACGTTCAATAGGCAGAGCATCGGCCGCGTCGCGCGTGCCTGCAGTCGTCCCGGGGGCGGGCATTCGTCTGCCACGGGTTTGGGCGGACTGCGCGCTCCGGGCCGGGGCACCTGCACGCGAAGCTGGGCCCGCAATTGCCAGGAAGGCACCGGAAAGCAGGCCGCGAAGAAGGCCATGAACGCCGCAGCCCGCCGGCTAACAACAAGCGCCCTTGTGGCCTTACGCGGGTTGTGCCGCCTTGCGGGTAAGGGTGTTGACGCGGAGGTAAACGGACATCATGGCCGGCACGAGTACCACCAGGAGGGCGGTAGCAATCATTATGCCAATCCCCAGGGACGCCGCGAAAGGAACCAGAAACTGCGCTTGTATGGCCCGCTCAAGGATGAGAGGAGTGAAGCAGAGAAAAGTGGTTACCGAGGTCAGAAATATCGGCCGGAACCGCCCTTTTGCGCCGCTGATGATGGCCGTCTTCGGGTCGGCACCTTCCCTTAGCCGCTGGTCGATAAAGTCCATCATGACCAGCGAGTCGTTTACAACTACGCCGCTAAGCCCAAAGAAGCCCAGAAACGAAACAGCGCCGATGGCTACGCCCAACACCAGATGTCCCAATACTACGCCGATGAGTCCAAACGGCACAATGGCCATGATGATAAACGGCTTGAGATACGACTTCAACGGAATGGCCAGCAGCGCGAAAATTGCGAGCATGGCCAGCAGAAAGCCGCGATACAGGGCATCCAGCGAATCCAGCTGCTGTTGCTGCTCGCCGCCGAAGGAATAGGTGAGTTCCGGGTTGGTCGCAAGAAGCTGTGCCAAGATGGTATTCTCCAGGATGCCGTTCGCCTGTCCGCCGGAAATCACGGTCACGTCGACATCGGCAGTCACATTCACGACCCGCTGTCCGTCCTGGCGCCTGATGGACGGCGGCGACGTGCCCATGGTCATGGACGCCGCCTGGCTTATCGGCACGTCTCCTCCCTCCCTGGTGCGGATCAGGTATCCCTCGACATCGGTTATTGCCTCCCGCTCTTCGCCGGGCAGCCGGGCATAGACGCGCACCTCCTCCCGGTCGCGCTGCAGCCTTAGCGCCTCCACGCCAAAGAACGCCGCCCGCACCTGTCGCGCCAGCTCCTCAACCGTAATTCCCAGCGTTCTTGCCTCCGGCAGCAGTTCCAGCTGAATCTCTCCCACACCCGGCGCATGGTCGGACCGGACGTCGAATACGCCTGCTACACTGCGCAGGCCGTCAACGACCGAATCAGCGACAGAAACCAGCCGCTCCGGATCCGGATGCGACAGCACGACTGCAACCGGGCTGCCCAGGTCGATAACTTCACCGGTGAATTCGACTCCCCGAACGTAGGGGAGCACGCCAACCTCTTCCCGCCAATCTTGCACCACAGCGATCGTGGACAGATTCCGCTGCTGGGCCCCCAGCAACTTGAACTCGATTGTGGCAATATTGGACTCCGGATTCGCGGTGGGCTTCGGCTCTAGGCCACCCCCCTCAATGTGTGGCCGCTGACCGACCGTTACAAGTACGCCCCTCAGCAAGGACGGAGCATCACCCGGCCTCTGCTCATCCAGGCGCTCCAGGACACGCCTTCCCGCCTGCTCAATCTCCGTCGCTACCTCGAAGGTCCGATTCGCAGGCGTGCCGTCCGGCATCTCCAGCGTCGCTGTAACGAAATCCCCTTCCACCACGCCGGCAAACGATGTCGGAATGATCCCGGCCGGTACCAGGGACAGGCTGAGTACAAAAAGACCTATGACACCCGCCACCGTGATGCCCGGGTAATCGACCGAGAATCGCAGCACGCGATCGAGCGGACCCTCCAGAAACCTGTTCAACCATCGATCTACAGCACTGCGCAGGCGAGAGAGCAGCCGGTCCAGGAAATTGGTCGGCTCCCAATCCGGGCCCGGCAAGTGGGCAAGGTGTCGTGGCAGAACAAAGAGTGATTCAACCAGCGAGATCAGCAGCATGCCGATAATTATGACCGGCAGTGCCTTCCAAACCTCGCCAATGCCCCCTGGTACGAAGAGCAAGGGCACGAACGCCGCCACGGAAGTGAGCACGGCAAACGTAAGGGCTTTCTTGATGCGCCGCGTGCCCCGGATCGCCGCCGCGATCCCGGGCAAACCCCGCATGCGCTCCAGGTGGATGTGCTCGGAAACGACTATGGCATCGTCTACAATTATGCCGATTGCCAGCACAAATGCGAACAGCGATATCGTGTTGATTGCCAGGTCCATGGCCAGCATGACGGCCAGTGCACCGACGCCCGAGGTAACCAGGCCTACGATAACCCATAGTGCGAGCCGAATCTCTAGAAACAGGGCCAGCGAAACGAACACCAGCAAGAGTCCAAGAAGGCCACTGCGGGCCAGAAGGTCCAGCCGCTCCGAATAGGTCTGGGAGTCATCGTTCCAGATGGTAACGCCGACGCCCTCGGGCAGCGACGGCGCAATCACCCCGGATATGTGGTCGTGAACGGCCCGCGCGACATCCATCACCTGCTCCCCGTCACCGCGATATACCTCCACAAATACCGCCGGCCGACCCTGATGCCGGAGGATCAGGTCCGCATCCTGAAACGCATCTCGGACCCTGGCGATTTCGCCGAGGCGGATAGCCGTGCCATCGCTCTGGGCAATGACCACAATCTCCTCGAAGTCCAGCTGGTCGTAGCTTTGGCCGATGGTCCGAACGCGCACTTCGGCACTGCGCGTCTCGATGCTACCGGCAGACAGGTCAAGCGAGCTGCCGCGGACCGCCTGTGCAACATCCTCCAGGGTCAGCCCCAGAGCACGCAGCCGTGCAAGCGGCACTTCGATCGAGATCTCGTACGCCCTGGTGCCGGTAGTTACGACCTGCGACACGCTGGGCAGTGATCCCAGTTCGTCTTCAATCTGGTAGGCCAGCTCCTTTAGAGACCGCTCAGGGATGTCGCCATAGACTATCAGGCGAATCATGCTGGTGCGGTTGTCCATCTCCCGGAACTGGGGACGCTCGGCCACACTGGGAAACGACTGGATGCGCGCCACAGCGGATTGTACTTCGTCCATGGCCTCGCTTATATCCGTGCCCGACTTCAGTTCAACCCGCACCGAAGCCAGTCCCGGCGCCGCGATGGACTTGACCGCCTTTACGTCTGCGAGCGCCTCAACCTGCTCCTCGATCTTGACTATGACCGACTCCTCCACCTCCTCGGGTACGGCACCCGGATACACGACGGAGATCTCTATGGTATTGAACGGAACAACGGGCCATGACTGTCGCTCCAGCCCTCCCAATGCCACGAGGCCCGCGGCCAGTATGCCGAACATCAGCAGGTTGGCGGCCACACGGTTGCTCGCCATGTAGGCAATGGGGCCGCCGGGCTCCCCGTGGTGGGCATCAGTTCGATTCATTGCGCGCACCCTGTGCTCCTTCGGATCTGCGCCTGAAATGCAAGAGCAGCGCGCCGGCATTGCGGACGCGCGTCCGCGCTCCTCTCATTCGGAACCGCCGTTCGGGCGCCGGCCGGATCAACCCTAAGCAGCCCCTCAAACCCAACCAGGGAGCTGGCTCCGCCGCCGGCGGGCGCGCGCCTGCTGCCATCAGCTGCCGGGTGCACACGCGGGTGGCCCCGGCTCATGGTCCGCTCCCGGATCCAGTCCGCACGGGCATGCCCTGGACGGCGACCTGAATCCCTCCGATAATGGCCAGTTCGCCACCTTCCAGCGCACCGGTCAGGAAAGCTTCGTCGTCCGAGCGATGCAAGACGCGCACGGGAACGATATGGACGATACCATTGCGCACAACCCATACTTCATTTCCTGGCCGCAGCGCAGGCCGCCGGACCCTGAAGTAGACATCGGGCGCAACTCCGTCAATCTCCACCTCCACGAACTTGCCCACAAGAAGGGGCGGGCCGCCCTGCCCTGCGGCGAGGCTGCCGGCATCCGCATACGCGGGCACGCCCGGGCCAAACGGATTCGGCACTCGCACGACCACCTCTACGGTGCGTGAACGCTCGTCCAGGGCCGCTTCCGCCCTGTCCACGTAGCCTTGCCAACTGTATCGCACATCGCCGTAGTCGGCCGCCACGCGAGCTCCCAGGCTCCTGTCGGAGCCTCCCGCCTCCAGCTGCCACAAGCCCGGGATGAGAGCCATACCGGGATCCGTCAGCGACACCACTACTTCGACCTCATCGGAAGCGTACATCCGTCCCACGCTGCGGCCGGCCGCCACAAACTGACCTACGGCAACGGATTCATCCAGTATGACACCCGCAAACGGGGCATGGACGCTGGTGCGCGCGAGCTGCAACTCGGCTGCCGCAAGCGTGGCCTTGTCTCGGGCCAGCGCAGCTGTGGCGGCCTCCATTTGCGGCCCCCACAACGCCAGAGGGCCGGTATCTTCGCCGGTCTCACCGCCTTGCCGCAAGGCACTGAAGCGATCATGCTGGGAACGCGCAATGCGCGCCTCCTCCGTGACTCGCAGCAGCTCTACTTCCTGAAAGGCTACGCTTGCGCGCGCCTGCTCTACCCTCGTGCGATAGTCGGCGTCATCGATTCGAAAGAGCAGCTCGCCCGACTGCACTTTCCCGCCACTCTGGAACGCCTGAGCAACCCAAACGACCCTGCCCGCAACCTCGGCCGTGACATCCACCTCGGCCCGAGGCCGGACAGTGCCGGCCCCGTGGACGGCAATGGATCCCGAACCGGCCACCAGGGGAGCCGTCTCGGCAAACGGAACAGGTGAAGGGGCGGGGCGCTGTGCAGGTTCGGGCCTTCGGGCAACCAGAACCACGGCCACAATTACGGATCCGACCAGGATGCCACCAGCGATGGCCAAGCGCTTAAGTCTGCTCATATGTTTCGCGATGGCGCAGCCTGCCTTTTGATCTGCATGTCCTTGGGGTGCTTGCCATCAGATCCCGCAACAGGCCCGCCTAACGTACGGTTTCCGGATATGTCGGAGCACCAACGGGAACCACTCCCGGAAGCCTCCATGGAGTCGAATCCTTGCATGTCCGACTCAGGCGGGAGCGTCCCGGCGCCAAATTTCGGTAACGCGGGCATGTATCGGAAGCTCATGGACAGTCTATAGGCCAGTGGTAACTGTCAATTTCTAGCCGCCTCGCAGGCCGGGCATCCCGAGGCGTAATATGGCAGCAAGACGGTGCATTTCGCAGCGGCTTGCGCCCAGTTCGAACGAACGACATACAGTTTTCCCAATGCCCTAATATTAATGTAGGGCGCTCAGAATTGCATTTGCCGCCGCGACGCCAACAGGGAGTCTCCTGCATTCCAGCCTATTCTCCCGAAGTCATGGATCTTCAGGCCTGGGGGCATAGCGCCATCATATTATGTCGGCGATATCCCTGTTCGAATCGCTGCTGAACCCACCCAATCACATCTCGAAAGTCCGTAGCGCGGCATGAGTGCCAGCCAATGGATTCCGGATCAAACTGCTCTCCACGTGCCGGCACTGACTCGGCGCGAGATGTGTTAGCGCGCCGGCATAGCGGTGCGGGCACGAAGCGAGCCTATTGATTCGCCTGAAACTGCCTTCTGCACGGCGGCCGGGCGTCCGCGCCGGCGTTCCGGCCTTACCCAGGTTTGCGGGCCAGAAAGCAGTAGAGCGGGGTGAATATTCCCGTCTTGCCGCCCGCGACATAGGCATCGGCTGTTCGATCCATTAGCCGGACGACCGCCACGGAACCCTTCGGGAATACCTTGCATGCCTCCGCCAACCGCAGTCCGCCGATCATTGCCTTGCGGCCCAGTGGCGTCCGGCGAAATGCATTGCGCAAAGTCCCGCTCCGCCCCTCCATGGGCTGGTACCACGGCGTACTCGACTCGTCCCGGGCTCCCCGGTCCAATGATTCGACAACCTGGAATCCGACCGCCTCAAGCGCGCGATTCACCTCCGGGAACGTGGCGATGCGGTTCAGGGCGATTCCAAGCATGAGTTCATCCCTTACGGTCTGGTGATGGCTGTTGTCGGGATCGAACTTGTCCGTCAAGCACATTTCCTGGCCCCAGAACAGGGCTCCGGGCTTCAGTAAGCGAAATATCTCGGCAAACGCGCCTTGCTTGTCGGGCGCGTGGCATGTCGACTCGATCGCGTAACCCGCATCGCACGAGTTGGCCCCAATGGCGCTCATGTCCATGACGTTGCACTTCACGTATTCAGCCATGCGGTCCAGTCCGGCCTCGACGTTCCGTCGTCTGGCTTTCTCCAACTGCTGTTCGTTGTTGTTGACGCAAACAACCGTGGCCCCGGACTCGCGAGCGACGCGCCGCATCGGACCGCCCACGCCGCAACCCACATCAACGACCCGCATCCCCTCGTGCAACTCCAGCTTTCTTATCATCAGGCGCTGATGGCGGATAATCGATTCCTCCAGCGTCTCTGCCGGCGTCAATGGCGCGAAATGCAGCGATTCGTTCCACCCGTATTCCATGAACTCGCCACACAGGTCGTAATAGTTGTTGACTGTGTCGGCGTGATCGTAGTCGCTGCCATCGGCGCCGGCCCGCTTTTTGCTCTCAATCCAGTCTCCGAATCGTGCCACGCGAGCCGCGACATTCCAGTCCCGGTATGAATTCCACAGGGACTTGGACAGGTTGGAAAGGCTGGACTGCTCCGCGCCGCGAGTATGTCTCATCGGTTCTTGAGACCAGTTTCAGAGTTGGGACTGACCATTACCTTGAAGCTGTTCGCCCCACGAGAGCGAATAGAGAGGCTGGCAATACCTCCAGCGCAGACAAGTTTGCAGCCGGGCCAGATTCCGGAAAGGCGGGCAACGCGCATGCCGCGCCGCTGCCGGCACGCGGGCCGGGGCCACCTCCCATCGACCGGCACCAGTTGCGTGAAAGCGCAGCGCCCATCCCGTATGTCGATATTGTGACCATAGCTCTCCGTAAACTCTATTCCGTTTGCGGCAAGGCATCGTGCCAGACTTAGTGGGAACCCGGCGATCGCAGGCGGTTTGAGCTGGACTCAAGATACTGCTTCGACGCACAGTCTGACAGGGCCTGCAGGAGGTTTGGCAGGTATTCTGCGCACCGTTAAGCCCGCGACCAGGGATCGGCCTGCCAGTGGCCATTGCGACCCGCGGTCGAATCTGGTCGTGCACTTGAGCCGGCGCACCCTCCTTCCGAGGCGGCAATCGAGTTTCCAGGTATTGTTGGTGGCTTCTGGGAGAACCTGTCACCACGCGGCTGTGGCCCAGGCTCCACGCAGGATTGGCTTCAGTGCTCCATACAAGTGCAAAACCCCTAACTTGAGCGTGTCCGCAAGCCATACCGGCCACCATTCCATGGAATCTGGATACGAAGCTACCTCCACGAGGCGCGATACGCGTGCCCGGCGCAAACCTCAATCGACGCTCCCTCCGTTTCCGGAGGGCTGGTATTTCGTTGCGAGCCGCAAGGTCTTGCTCAAGAAGAAGATTATTCAGAAGACCTGGATGGGCGAAGACATCGTCGCCTGGTGCAACGACGAAGGACGCGTTTGCGTCGCTGTGGCCATCTGCCCGCATATGGGCGCGGACTTGAGCCCCTCTTCCGGCGGCATGGTCCGGGACGGCTGCCTTGTCTGCCCTTTTCACGGTTTCGAGTTCGACGTAAGCGGAACCTGCGTGGCTACCCCATATGCCCCTCCGCCCAAGGCCACGCGGCTTCGTGTGTTTGAGACGCGGGATGTCCTGGGCATGGTCTTCGCATGGTGGGGAGTCGACGGACGCCCTCCTCACTGGACGCTTCCCGAGGACCCCGAGACCGGCGACGATTGGACAGAACTGGGCTTTCGTGCCCTTCGATTTGCGGGGCATCCCCAGGAAACCACCGAGAATTCCGTTGATTTGGCGCATCTTAGGTACGTGCACGGCTACGACAGCGTCCGCAGGACCGAACCGTTGACCATAGACGGAGCGCACCTCAAGAGCAGCTTCCTGTTCACGCGCCCCCAGACCATCGCCGGCATCAGGAAGATCAATTTCGACGTAGCCGCGCGCGCGCATATCCACGGGCTGGGATACTCGTACGTGGAGATACACGATCGCTACATTGGCATGCACGCACGCCTGTGGGTGCTGGCTACGCCCGTCGATGGCAAGGACATCGCATTGGTGCTGGCAAGCCAGGTCAAGCTGATGCGTGGCCCCAAACGGGCTATTGTCGGAATGAGGTTTTTGCCTCTCAGACTCCGCACAAACCTCATGCGCAACATCATTCTGAATTATCAAAAACATGATGTTGTTCAGGATGTGGAGATCTGGAAATCCAAGCGGTACGTGTCCCAGCCCAGGCTGTGCCGGTCCGATGGCGAAATAGGCCGATTCCGTCGCTACTGCCGGCAGTTCTATCCGGATTCTCCGGGCTGAGTCGGAAGCCCGGCAGCCCTCGCGCGCCGGGCATCGCTCCGGGAACGGCCCGTCCGCCCTGTTGAGTTACACACTTGCGCAGGCGCCCATGGCAAGAGCGGGATCCCAGAGCCCCGGCCAGGGAGCGAGTCCGCGTGTATCACGGCCAAGGAAGGTGGCCATCATCGGCGGCGGCGTCTCGGGACTTGCCACGGCCTGGGCACTGGCTCGCCATCCGGACCGATTCGATTTTCGGCTGTACGAAGCGCAGCCGCAGGTTGGCGGCAATGCCATTACCGTCGATATGCCGCAAGCCGACGGTACGCAGATACCGTTCGACGTTTCGGTGACCGCGTGCATCCCGTCGGTCTACCATCATATCCTTCTTTTCATGCAACGCCACGGCATTGATCTGGTCGATACCAGGTTCAGCTACAGCGTGCGGTACCGAGACCAGATATACGCGCACGATCTCGACTCAGAGATCCGAAGGCAGCTGCAGCCGGAAATCGATAGGTTCCAGAAGCTCCTTCGCCGCCTCCAGTGGTTTGGGCGACTGAATCATACCCGGTCGACCCTGCTCAATGCGCTCAACCCGTTCAATTACCTCACCATGGGCACCGTGCTCAATCTGGGCAGGTTTTCGGGGGCCTTCCGGTACAAGGTGCTGAAACCCATGTTCGTCAACTTTCTGATGGCGACAAACGTTTTTGACATGCCGGCGTCCCTCTTTTGCCGGTACCTGGAGTTTTTTGACATCGAGCGCGCCACGCCGATGCAGACCTGGGATCGGGGCACGCGGCGTCTATACGAAAAGATGACGGAGCCATTTCGGGACCGGATTTACCTGCGCCGACCCGTGCGCAGCGTAGAACGAAGCAAGAGCGGGGTACTGGTCGTGGACGAAGAGGGAAAGACCCAATCGTACGATGAAGTGGTATTCGCGTGCACGGCGAATCAGACGCTGATGATGCTGGACAGGCCAACCTTCCTGGAGAGCTGGATCCTGTCTTCCGTGCGTTACGAGAGCGAGCTGCACAACCATGCAGTCGTGCATTCGGACGGCTCCATTGTGCCGGACAACGAGGCCCGGCCCCTGGCGACGCGAAGTACATACATGGAGCAGTACGGGGTCCGGCCCGACAACTACGAGATCACCTACATCATGCACAACCAGCAGCCGTGGGCGGCCGGCTCGGACAAGCCGTGCCTTGTAACCTATAAGGCGAACCGCCAAATTGACGAGGACTAGATCATCAAGAAATGGTGGTTTCAGCACATCGTGCACAATGTTCGCCACGTTGCGCTGCTTGTACCGCTTTTCCGTTACATCCAGGGCAAAAGGCGCTCGCGGCACTGCGGAGCCCACACGCTGATCAACAGCCGGGAGACCTGCTTCGTATCCGGCCTCGTAACGGCGCGGCAGATGGGAGCGGATTACCCGTTCAAGGATAAGGAAGCCCGACAGTGGTTTAACTTCTACGGACGCATGATGTACGGACTGCGGTTCAGGAAGGCCTGAACCGTCATCGCACAGGGGCGTAAAGAGGTAAAGGCTGAGTAATGGCTCACAAGGGCTGTGACTCCCGTCGCCGTACAGCGCTTATTCCGCGACGAATACGTTAGCCACAAGCCGAGGTTGACATGGAGACCCTAATCGCGCAGCAACCAATCCGCATCGCCGAAGAGCTTGTCCTCCTTCTGCTTGACGAACAGAGCGGATACCTGGAGATGGTTCCGGGGTGGAATTTTTCGTGCGTCATGGCTGGGGCCGTTATTGCTGACCTGGCGCTCGCGGACCGTATCGATACTGACCTGGAGTCCTTGTACGTAGTGGATTCGTCGCCAACACGCGACGATTTGCTTGATGCAACTCTCCGGGAGCTCGTCGAAGCCGAAGAGACGGCGGACGCCCAATACTGGATCGAGCGCAATGCCAGGCGCGCCGACGAAATCGTTGAAGCAACGCTCGAGCGACTCGTAGAGCGGAAGATCCTGGACTACCACATGGGAGGATTCTGGGGCCATTCTCGCTCGGTATCGCGCTCCGGCACCTATCCGGCCTCCGATGTGGAGACCCGCCGGGAAGCCAAGGCCCGGATCCTGGACGTGGTCCTGAATGATGTTATCCCGGATCCGCATGATGCCATTCTTATTGCCTTGATGCACACATGCGGCGGCTTCAAGCTGATTCTCTCGCAGGAAGACTATGACGAGAAGCTCGAATGGATTGAAACCATCGCCAAGCTGGAACTGATAGGCCGAACTGTGGCCAAAGCGGTAAGGGAAAGCACGGCAACGCCGAAGACCCGGCAGGTTATTCAGCGGAAGCCCATTCCAAAGCTGCGGATCTTCGATGTCCTGCGACAGCCTGAATTCCGCACCTGTAATATCCCCGAGGCAATGTTCGGCCTCATGCGGAAGCATGGACCGGTGCTTCAATTGCCGGTCAAGATGGACGGCCTCCCTGCCGTTGCGCTCATGGGAGTGGAAATCAATCAGTGGGTCAACAAGCGCGGGCGCTTTTACCTTCGGTCAAAGGATTACATCAAGCATTTCGAGGCCGCATTTGGTGCCTCCCGGACCCTGCCCGGGATGGACGGCGCAGAGCACTACCGGATGCGCAAGTCCTTGCGCAGCGTCTACTCGCGCAGCACGATCGCACGGCGGCTGCAGGAAATCTTCCATTACTGCAGGCAATCCCTCGGCAAATGGCAGGAAGGCGACGTGCTAACGGCAACTGAGACGTTTCAACATCACATCAGCAGCCAGATTTCGAACCTTGCGATCGGAGTGGACTGCAGCCACTATGTCCAGGAATTACTGGAGTTTCAGCACCGCGCACTTGTTACCCACGTGCAGGGAGCGTTACCACGATTCATGCTTCGTACGCCCAGGATGAGGCGGTATGCGCGGCGCGTGCAGGAGCTACAGGAATCGGTGCACGCATCGCACACACCGGCGCAAAGAAAAGGCAAGCCGCAGGACATTGCAGATGCTCTGCTTGAGCTCCACAGGAGCGACCCGCAGTTTCTGCCGGAGACAGATATGACGTTTCCCTTCGTTGCTTCGATGGTCGCGAGCATCTACATGGGAAGCGCCCTCAGCTTTGCCATGTATTCCCTGGTTCGCAACCCGGACCTTTACGAGAGAGTCCATCGGGAGGCTGCAGCGCTGTTCGGAGGCGGTCGGGATCCGGAAGCAAAGGACTTTACGCAGGAGAGCATTGATGTCACGCACCGATTCTGCCTGGAGTCCGCCCGCCTGCACCCGGTGATTCCCTGGCAAATGAGGACGGTCATGAATCAGTGCGTTATCAACGGTTACGAGGTGCCAGCGCAAACCCGCCTCGTGATTTGCCAGACCGCTACCCACTATGACGACGATCTCTTCAAGGACCCGCTCAAGTTTGACATTGACCGGTACCTGCCAGACCGTGCGGAGCACAAGGTACCAGGCGCTTACACGCCGTACGGACTAGGTACGCACACATGCCTGGGAAGCCGCTGGGTGGAACTCCAGATGGCCGTCAATCTCCTGCTCATTGCATACCATTTCAGGCTGGAACCGGTATCTGCCAATGGCAAGCTTCGGATAAATCCATTCCCGACCGCCGCCCCCACCAAGAAATTCAAGCTTCGCGTCACCGAAATCACGAATCCGATCTAATTGGCGCTGTCCGCGCGCGGCGCATTGAGCCGCCATTCAATAGGGTCCGTCCAATACTTGTATCGGTTTGGTGCTGACTACTGCGGCGAGTCGGCGCATCGTTGGACCCGATTCGGCTGCGCCAGATTTCCGCAGGCTGTTCGAACGGACCAGGGGTTCGGTTTTGTCGGCGTATGCAGATGCTCCAGTTGCGCCCGGTAGGCGTACTCGCAGGTGTCCAGGCATACAGGTAACCTGCAAAAGCCCAACCATTCAAAGCCCCTTGGAGGCGAATAGTCGGTGTTCTGCGGAAATCTCACTTGCTGCACTGTACGGGCCCCGGCGACGATGGGCGAATAGCGGCTTGCCGACGCGCGAGTCAGTCTGGACCGGAGCACGTGCGCCTGACCAAGGAACCGGATCAGGTCCGAACCGTCGCGTTCGAGAGCCGGTTGTCTTACGGTTGCATCGCAACGAACTTAATCCGAGTTTCCCCGCGCACTCCGATTAGCCATCATCCATTCCCGCGCCATGCTGCCATATGATTCGGAAGAGGCCGTCCGGTTTCTGCGAGCCGCCGATCCTGATCTCTCGAGATTAATCGTCGCAGCAGGTGCATTTCAGCTGCCGCCTCCGCCGGATATCAGTCCATTCCAGTCGCTGATGAATGCGGTGCTTGCACAGCAGATCTCGCGGCACGCGGCGAATGCCATAAGGGGCCGACTGTACGCGCTATTCCCCGACTCCGGCGTACCTACTCACGAAGATATTCTCTCATGCCCGGAAGAGAGGCTCCGCGGGGTCGGCATTTCGCGCAACAAGATTGCTACCATCAGGAACCTGGCCTCGAAAGCCGGCGAAGGCTATCTGCCGGACCGGCAGGGCCTGGATAGCATGGAGACATCCGCTATCGTGGATCGGCTGACCGCGCTGCGAGGCATTGGGCAATGGACTGCAGAGATGCTTCTAATCTTCTATTTGGGCCGTCCCGATATCCTGCCTGTAGCGGATCTGGGCATCCGGCGAGGGTTCAAGATTGCCTTTGAACTGGAAGAGATGCCGAAGCCTCGCGAACTGGCCGAATACGGCAGGCGGTGGAAGCCGTACCGGTCCGTAGCGAGCTGGTACCTCTGGCGCGCAAACGACTTGTAGCACAGGGCCGTCTGCCACACG
>CAZXEU010000114.1:0-2042 GCA_964639665.1 uncultured Rhodothermaceae bacterium
GTGTCTGGCTGCTTCGGGAAATCATGAGGGGCCGCTTGAGCACGTCCGCATAGATCTGCATAACCAGGCGGTTCTTGGCCGAGATGCCGCCGCATGCCACGATCTGATTTATGCCGACGCCGTAGGATTCAAAACGCTCCAGAATGACACGTGCACCAAAGGCGGTGGCCTCCACCATAGCCCGGTAGATTTCCGCCGGACTCGAGTGCAACGTCAGTCCCAGTATCAGTCCCGTAAGGCGCTGGTCCACCAGCACCGTTCGGTTGCCATTGTGCCAGTCGAGGGCCAGAAGACCGCTTTCGCCGGGGTTCAGCGCTTCCGCTTGTGCCGAGAGCGCATCGTGATCCAGTCCCTTCGGCTCCACCTCCTCAACGAGCCAATTGAAGATGTCGCCAACGGCCGACTGCCCGGCTTCCATCCCGAAATGCCCGGGCAATACTGATTCCAGCACGATGCCGCAAAGTCCGGGTATGTCTTCCAACTGCTGATCCAGCGGCGCAACCACAAGATCGCACGTGGACGTCCCCATGATCTTCACGAGGACCCCCGGACCTATGCCGGAGCCCACCGCGCCCAGATGGGCATCCAGCGCACCGGTAGCGACCGGAATGCCGACAGGCAGACCAAGGCGGCTGGCCCATTCGTTCGTGAGCCGCCCGGCAGGTTCGGACAGGTTGCACGCGACGTCCGGCAGCGTTTCCCGCACCCGTGCCAGGCCGCTGTCCAGCGCCGAGAGGAATTCCTTGTCCGGATATCCGCCCCACGCCGCACCGAACATGGCCTTGTGTCCCGCTGCGCAAATGCCACGGCGGATCCTTGCCGGATGCTCACTGCCCGTCAACAAGGCCGGAATCCAGTCGGCATGCTCCACCCACGTATGCGCGGCGTCAAAGACGCGTGGCGAGGCTCGGCGGCAATGCAGCAGCTTGGACCAGAACCACTCGGAAGAATAGGTGCCGCCGCACTTAGCCAGGTACTCCGGCCGCAATTTGCGCGCCACACGCGTGATCTCGGCGGCCTCCGCATGCGCCGTATGGTCCTTCCACAACCACACGTATGCGTCCAGGTCGCTCCTAAACCGATCATCGAAGGCAAGGGGTTGGCCGCGGGCATCCACAGGCATGGGAGTGGAGCCCGTCGTGTCGACGCCGATACCTACTACTCGCTTGGAGTCGAAGTTGTCGTGCGCAGACGCTTGCTGCAGTGCTCCGCGAACGCTCTCGACCAGGCCTTGTAGATAGTCAGCCGGATTCTGCCGGGCCAGGTCCGGATCCCGTGCCTCCAACAGGATTCCGGACTTCCCCGAAGGGTAATCGAACACAGCCGTCCCCAGCTCTTTGCCCGTGTCCGTCGCCGCCACCAGCGCCCGCACCGAGTTGGTCCCGAAATCAATGCCTATCGCAAATGCCATGAGCTGCTCCGCGGAGCGTGCCTCCGTTACAGGTGGCAGTAAACCTCCCAGTCCAGGTATTTGTCCAGGGCTTCCGTCACCGCGGCTGCCACCGTTGCGCGCGTGGCAGCCACGTGGTGCTCATAGCCTTGCTCACAAATGTGGGCCAGAAGACTCTGCATCCGGGGCACCTCGAAGACGCCATAGCCGCCGAACGTCATCAGGGTATCGTCCGTAAAGCGGCCTTCCCCTACGTAGGCGCGAAGACACCCCTGGTAGTCGTCCGTCGAGATGCGCGCAAAAGTAAAGGGTCCGGGGGCGATGCGTCCCACAATCGTGCCGTAGGAGTTCTCCTGGCCCACCGTTCCGGCCAAGATCTCCTGGTAGTCCATGCGCTGCGCGGTAAAGAAATCTTTCGGCAGGTTGGAGCAGTGGAATGCTACCCCCTTGTCGGGATCATCGCCGTAGTTATTGTTCCAGTCCAGGAGCGCAGACGGTACTCCCGAGGCCTGCTGCAGAACGTACATGCTAAGCGTTCCCGCGATATCCGCCTCGCAGGCGCTTGCCATCAGGCTGTTGCTCATCATGCTCATGCACGTACACGGCACCACGCCGTAGAACTCTTCCAGTGCGGTCCAGCACTGGATGGCCG
>CAZXEU010000115.1:0-52057 GCA_964639665.1 uncultured Rhodothermaceae bacterium
GCGTAGAAGCAGGACCTGCGCATCCTTTACCATCTCGCTTGTGGACTGACCGAACAGACCGGCCGGTCCACTCACAAGACGACGTCAAGTCCCGTTAATTTTAATTGTCGTCGCCGTTAATTCTAAATGTCGTCAATCAGCAATCCTGCTCCCGGCGCTTCATGCCAACGCTCACATCACTTGCAAACCTCGGCCAGCGGCCTGCGTCATGGGTCTTCCTCCCACGGCCGCAGGCTCGGGATCCAACGAGGCACATTTTCCCTGTAGCGCCTGTAACGCTGGCCAAAGCGCCGCTCGAGCTCGGGCTCTTCCACCCGCAGGAGATACGCAGTCTTGAGGACAAAAAACACGCACAGCCACAAGGCCAGGTACCAGGAACCGAAGATGAGGGATTCGGCGCCGAGCAGCAGCAAGACTCCCGCAATCATGGGATTGCGGACAAAACGATAGGGTCCGCTCAAGACCAGCCGCCTCGGCGGATCCCAAGGGGACGGAGTGCCCTTTCCCACCGTCCTGAAAAGAATGCCGGTCCATACCGCGAGGGTCAAGCCGTCCGAAATCATCACCAGCGCGATCCAGAACCGAACCGTTCTTGGTCCCGCCAGCGCAATCTCACCCGTTCCGGCGGTCGAAATCCAGAGAATCACGGTCGGAACGAAGACCAAGGCCGTGCCGGGAATGAAGAGGATACCCTTGATGAGGTTTAGATTCATCATCAGGCCGAGTTTGTTACTGCCACCGAATTCCCATCCGCGTCTGTGCTACCCCCTAAATGTCTGGCTGCCTTACGGGCGGCTGTCATGAATACAAGCCAGAACGGTGCTTCGGGGTGCGCCAGCCGTCGCCCAGGCCCGGCAGCCCAATACTTGCCCTGAGATTCCTTCACTGCACGTGCATAAGCGACCCCCTCTCGCGGTCAGAACGTTAGCAGCGCATACGCCAGTAGCAGCAGCACACCGACTGTTACCGTGAATGTGTGCACGGTGGCAAGGGTCATCAGCTTCACGATTGTACGCGAGCGACTCTCCGAATACACTCGCCTCAGGGCAAAGAACAGGTAGACCGAGGCCGCAAGGAAGGCGATCGGCACTCCCTCTCCGAATCCGAAGGCCACCTCTGCCAAGAGCCCGATTGCGAAGAACAGGAAACCTGCCGTGTAAAAGTGCAGCGTGAAAATGAGATGCGGGACGTAGTAGGATTCTCGCCTGCGATATAAGAGTTGCAACGTGCTGGCAAATACCGGCATGACAAAGAAGAAGACCCAGGGAAAGCGCCGCGAAAACTGTTCCCGCAGCCGGCGTGGGTCCTCCTCGACCCGCTCGATCAGCCTTCCAATCCAGTTGTCAGGGTAATTCGATTCCTCCGCGGTACTATTGCCGGCTCTGACCGGGCCATCCCCGGATTCAAACGCCAATCCGCCCGCCGCGGAGCTGTCCGCAACCCCCAGCGCTGAGAGTACTCCGGCCACAGCCGCGCTATCCTGGTCTGCCAACCCTTGCGCTGCTACGTCCGCCGCTGAACTGTCCGGTTCATTAAATGAAAAATCAATTACATTGCCGCGCTGCCCGACGGCCATAAGCAAAAACGTCAGAAAGCTGACGGACAGGTACAGTCTGAGCGGACCGATGTAGCGTACTCGATGGCCCTGCAGATAGTGAAGCGTGAGCAGGCCCGGTCTGCGAACCAGGGCTCCCAGCGATTGCCACAGGCGCGAATCAACGCGGAATAGGCTGCTGAATGATTCGGCAACAAAGACCCGCAACGAAATTCGAATGCCGCCTGTACGCTGTCCACACTTAGCGCAAAAGTGCTCAATCGCCTTGGATCTGCAATTGAGACAGGCCTGAACACCTGTTTCCCCGGAAGCAGAAGCACCGGACTCGCCAGGCGAGGACGGCTCAGCGGATTCTACGGGATCTATCATGGGACGTGTTGAGACTTCGGCTGACGGCTCCGGCGCGAACCCATTGCAGTCACGATCAGGGCCTTGGCACGCCCACGCCGGTCCGCTCGCACCATGTGCCTATTCGACATCTACCCATCGCGCGTCCTCGATTTCCGGATCCTTCAACCTGGTCTTCCGCTTCCTGGCCAGCGGTTCGGGCCTGCCCTTCGGATCCTGCAGAATGGCCCGTATCATGCTTCGCGCGCTGCGAGCAATGAAATAGCCAAGCACCAGTAGAAACAGGATCTTGTACATGAATTAGCGCATGTGCTGCGAACTGCGCGACAGCGGCCGAAAATACGTGGTGCCCGCCCGGCGAACGCGCGCAATCTCATGTGCCAAGTCGTCCATGTCTTCAGGGCGCTGCGCGCCTTCAAAGTCTTCGGCGTTGATAATCAGCAGTGGGCTCTTCCGGTAGCGGAAAAAATACTCCGTATACCCCTTGTGCAAGTCCGCGTAGTAGGCTGGATCCAGCTCGCGCCTGTGTTCCGTCTGCCGGATGCGATCGAATGCCCGCTCGAGCCGTGACTGCACCAGTACAACGAGATCCGGTTGCGGCACCTCCTGCTCCATGATCCGGTACAGCCGGTCGTACAGGGTGATTTCGTCTTCCGCAAGGCAGGCGTGCGCGTAAATGCGATCCTTGTCGAATGTGGAATCAGCCACGGTGAGCCGGTGAAAAAGGTCACGGGCATATATAACCTTCTGCTGCCTGAACCGCATGACCAGAAAGGCAAGCCGGGTCTGGAACGCCCAGCGCGCCCGGTCTTCGTGGAAGCGCTCCAGAAATGGATTCTCCCGTACCTCCTCCCGCACCAGCCTCGCGTGCAGCCTTCTGGCTATCAGCCCCGCGAGTCTCGACGCACCCGCCCCTGGCACGCCTTCAACGGCCACGTACCGCAGTTCATCCGGCAATACGAATTCCATGGCACGAGCACCGACGTGGACAAGAATCGGTGCCTTCCAAGATAGGAATAGCCCACGCGGGTGGATATACTCACATCCCGGCGTCTGTTCCGCTGCAAGACCGGGCCGGATCCGCTGCGGCAGGCGCCTCGCGACCTCGGCAAGAGCGCATCAGCGTAGTTCAGCCTCCGTTCTGACGAGAGCATGGGCATCGGCGCACCTTGCAAGCAGCTCCTGCACCGTAGCCTCGAACGGGGCCGGGACAAAGAACTGCGGCGCGATGTCGGACCACGGCTTAAGCACAAAGCGCCGCTCGCCGAGGCGCGGATGCGGCAGTTCCAGGCGGGTCGCGCTTTGCGTAGCGGCGCCCCACGTCAGAATGTCGACGTCGAGCTCGCGCGGCGCCCAGCGCTCGGCCTTCTTGCGGCCAGCACGGCGCTCGAGCTCCCGGCAAACGCGCAGCAGCCTCCCGGGAGCAAGATGCGTCCTGACGGTCAACACGGCATTGAGATAAGGAGGCTGCTCCCGCTGGTCGTCCATGGTGTGCGCCTCTGCCTCGTAGACCGGCGAGCAGGCCACAACGGCCGCATCCTTGCGTGAGTCCAGCTGCCGCACTGCGCCGCGCAGCGCGGCAAGACGGTCGCCGAGGTTGGATCCCAGCGCAATGCTTGCAAGCTCCATGTCCCTGGTACCCCCGCCAGGACTCGAACCCGGATATACGGCTTAGGAGGCCGTCGCTCTATCCTGTTGAGCTACAGGGGCTCTGCCAGCGCAGCGGCCCGGAGGGCTGCCACATTCCCGGCAACGTTGCCGCGGAAGACCGCGCTGCCCGCCACCAGAACATCGGCACCAGCCCGAACGACTTGTCGGGCATTATGTGCCTTGATGCCGCCGTCCACCTCGATAAATGCCTCCGATCCCATGGCATCAAGCCGCTTGCGCAGACGCCGGATCCTGTCCGTTGAGGCCGGTATGTATTTCTGCCCACCCCGTCCCGGCACAACGGACATCACGAGTACCAGGCCGGCATCCGAAAGAACGCCGTCCAGCGCCTTCAGCGGAGTGTCCGGACACAGCGTTATGCCGGGGCGCACGCCGAAGGACCGGATATGAGCGAGCGTCTCGGCGGCATCCTGGCACGTCTCTACATGGACCGTGATCACGTCCGCGCCAGCCTCGGCAAATGCTTCCACGTGGCGCTCCGGATGCTCCGTCATGAGATGTACGTCGAGTACGGTGCCTGTTTCCGTGCACAGGGGCCGCAGCGCACGCGCCACCAGCGCTCCCATCGTGATTTCCGGCACGAAATGGCCGTCCATGACGTCCACGTGCAACCAGTCGCCTCCGGCTTCGATCGCCTGACGGGCGTGCGATTCGAGGCGCGCAAAATCGGCGGCAAGTATCGATGGCGCGAGCAGCATAGCCTGCCGGTGTAGCAAATGCTACCCGTAGAATATCACGACGACGAGTGCAATCAAGAGCGCATTGGCCAGCGCAATGGGCAGGAGATACTTCCAGCCAAGCTGCATGAGCTGGTTGTACTTGAAACGGGGAAGCGTCCAGCGCACCCACAGGAAAAGAAAGCCGAAGAAGGACACCTTGACCATGAGGCTGCCGAACTGGAGCAGTCCCAGAAGCAGAGACCCTTCGAGCGCCGGAAACTGCGCGAGTATCTGTGGCTCGAAGGGCAGAAGGTAGCCTCCGAAGAACAGCGTGGCTATGACAAAGGAGGCCACAAACCAGTTGACGTACTCGGCAAGAAAGAACATGCCGAATTTCATGCCGCTGTATTCGGTGTGGTAGCCGCCCACGAGCTCCTGCTCCGCCTCCGGCAGATCAAACGGCGCACGATTGGTCTCCGCAAAGGCCGTAATGATGAAAACGAGCGCGCCGAGCGGGTTGCGAAACACGTTCCAGCCCAGAATCGCACCGCCTGCGGCCTGGTTCTCCACGATCTCCACGACGCTAAGCGAGCCGGCCAGCAGCACGACCGAAACGACGGCCAGCCCCATGGACAGCTCGTACGAAATCATCTGGGCGCTGGAGCGAAGTCCGCCAAGCAGCGAAAACTTGCTGTTGCTGCTCCAGCCCGCCAGCGTGACGCCGTACACGGAGACCGAAGTCAGCGCCAGTATGATGAGCACCGTTACGCCGTTGTCCACGATCACCACGCCGCGCGCAAACGGGATCATGGCCGGCACCGTCATGGCAATGACCACCATGATGACCGGAGCCAGGGAATGGATGAAATGCGTCGATCCGCGCGGCGTGATTTCCTCCTTGAAGACCAGCTTGAAGACGTCCGCAAACGGCTGGAGAAATCCTACCGGGCCCACACGGTTGGGCCCAGGCCTGTTCTGCATGAACCCGGATACGCGTCGCTCGGCATACACGAGAACGGACGCGGACACCAGCATGAAGTTGATGATGCCAAACGCAACCAGGGCCAGAACGGGAAGCGACAGATCCATGTGCTTAACTCTCTCGGGGACTCAGGCCTGAACCAGGTGTTCGCGCAGCTGGACGCCGCGAAGCTGCATGGCCTTGTACGTGGCACCCTCGAACGCCGGCACCGTGCGGGCAATCTCGTCCATGATCTTTCTGGGGCCGGTATAGGGCAGGTCGTGGCCCAGGTGCTCTGCAAGCCGCGGAAGCAGGTCCCAGCTCGGCCGGCAGTCTATGCGGTGCGACTCGTTGTGCCACCGGTCAAACGGCGTACCGTGCCGGTCCGCACGGCTGAGCCCCATGTGCATCATGAGGGTGCGCTCCGTGCCGCGAATGGCCTTGGCAGGCACCACGCGCTGCGCCCTTCCGTCCTCGTTCACGTACGTTCCCACCGTTTCGGCAACCGTCGCGGCCGGCAGGGCCACGGTCGCGGCCTCAAGGGTCCGGTTCGTCGTGTTGTAGTAGTGCAGCACGACATCCAGGTCCGCCAGGTCATCCGCACCGAAGAGCCCCGCAGCTACCGGGTCATCCTCCAGCACATAGACGAGGCGAATCTCGCCCGCTGCAAGCCTTGCCCGAATCAGCTCTTCGTCCACCGGAAAAATGCCTAGCCGCTGACATCCTTCGGCATTGGGCGTCCGGTCATCCGTCTGAAGCCATCCGTCTGCCCGCCCCGGCTCTATGTGAGGCACGTAACCGGCCACAGCACCTCCCAGCGCACGTGCCAGACGCAGGAGCAGATAGTTGTCTTCCACCGTCGCATGGGCCGACGCAAGAAACAGCATCTCTTCGGGCCTGCAACCCTTGACAAGGGATGCTGCGCTGCGCAGCGCCTGCTCCCAGGACGCAGCAGCTAACTCTCCGTCCGATCGAATCTGCGGCCCCGAGGGACGGTCTTCATTGAAGCGCCGGTACGCAAGCCGATCCTCGTCCGCCAGCCAGTACTCGTTCACTTCCGGATTGGCGCGCGGCGTGATGCGCAGCACCAGGTTGTCGCGAACCCAGAGGTGGCAATTGGACCCTTTTGCATTGGTAGTGATGATGGACGGCGTCGAGCTCATCTCCCAGATCCGGGCCTGGAACCTGAAATCGGCACTGGTGAGGGCACCCACGGGACACAGATCGATGACGTTCATGGAATAGGGATCATCGAATGTGACGCCCGGCGGCGTAAGCGGATAGTTGCTGACTCCGCGTTCAATTATGGTCAGCTGGTGGCTTTTCGAGATCTCGTCCGTAAAGCGGACGCATCGCGTGCAGTTGATGCAGCGTTCGGCGTCCAGGACCACGCGCGGCCCCAGCTTGACTTTCTTGGGCTTCTTGGTCTTGTGAAACTCGAATCGGGAGCCTTCGCGGCCATACTTGAACGCCTGGATCTGCAGCGGACAATGACCGGCCTGATCGCATATGGGACAATCCAGCGGATGATTGATCAGGAGGAGTTCCATGGTGTCCTCCTGGGCGCGCTTGACCTCGTCACTCGTGTGCGCCGTCTTTACCACGAGGCCGTCCGAAACGTCGTGGCTGCAGCTCGTCTGCAATTTCGGGAAGAAGCGTATGACCGGCTCGCCGTCATCGTCCAGCACCGGCTGCCCCGTGTTTCGGTCCCGCACGGGACTCCCTACGTCCACCAGGCACTGCCGACAATTCGCCGGAATGCTCATGGACGGATGGTAGCAGAAATGCGGCAGCTCGATTCCGTTATCCAGGCAGAACTGCAGCAGCTTGGGCCGTCCCTGGAATTCGTACGACTTGCCGTCGATGGTAATGGTCGGCATGCCTTGGCTGGGTTTCCTGGTTTCTGTTAGAAGGTTGCCACCATTACGCCGCTGGCCGACAAGGCGAGCGCTGCGCCGCCACCTCCTTCCTGCGCCAGGTGGTGCTCGTGCGCATCCGTCGTCGAAGCGTCCGACAGCCATCCCCGCGCTACGGCGCGGCGGCCGCTGATGTGCGCGGGCACCGTGAAGGCGTATTCGCCCCCTTCGGTGCGCGCAACGTCCACGCGCAGATCTTCCCCGCCGTGGGAGCGCAGCATGAGCCAGCATCCCTGCATCTGACAAACGGCATGCACGGTGCCTTCGACTGAAACGTGCCCGTCCAGATACATGTCGCGCTCGGCAAGTACCGCCTCAACCGGCACTGCCGCCATGGCGTCAAAGGATTCGCCGTAGGCGTCGTATGGCTCTTCAGCCTGCGGTGACGAGCAGGCTGCAGCCAAAAGCAGAAACAGGGTCGTGTATTTCATGGAGCCTCCTGTCATCAAGCGGCGCTGGCTACGGGCGCCGGGCACCGCGCTTCAAAATCCTCCCGAAACCGGTTGATGGTATTGCGAACCGGCCATGCCGCCGCATCCGCGAGCGCGCAGACCGTTCGGCCCTCCATCTGGTCACAGAGCTCCAGAAGAAGGTCCAGATCACGCTCCTGGCCGCCGCCCTCCTCCAGGCGCGTCACCAGGTTTTCCATCCAGCCGGTCCCGTCGCGGCAGGGCGTACACTGGCCGCAGCTTTCGTGGTGGTAAAACCGGGATACGCGCCTGAGGAACGCCACTATGTCCGTGTCCTCGTCCAGAAACAGCATGCCGGCCGTTCCCATCATGGAACCGGCTTTGCGCAGGCTGTCGGAGTCCATCGTGACGCCTTCGATCATGTCGGCGCGCAGCACCGGCACGCTGCACCCCCCCGGCACCAGGGCCTTGAGCTTCTTGCCACCGCGCATGCCGCCGGCTATCTCAAGAAGATCCGTGATCAGCATGCCGCTCGGATACTCGTATACGCCTGGCCGGTTGACATGCCCGGAGATGCCATAGAGCACGGGGCCGGGATGGCCCTCGGCCCCAATGGCCCGGAACCAGTCGGCGCCACGTTCCACGATGAGCGGCACGCACGCTATGGTCTCGACATTGTTGATGGTAGTAGGATAGCCCCAGATGCCCTTTTGCGCCGGAAAAGGCGGCTTTATGCGCGGATATGCGCGCTTGCCTTCCAGCGACTCCATGAGGCTGGTCTCCTCGCCGCATATGTAGGCCCCGGCACCCTTGTGCATGATGATATCCGTGGAAAAGCCGGAGCCCATGATATGCTTTCCTGCGTATCCCTTGGCGTAGACCTTCTCCAGCTCCTTTTCCAGGTGCGTGATCCAGTCCGCAAACTCGCCCCGCACGTAGAGATAGCACGCCTTGGCGGAAATGGCATAGTTGGCCAGGAGGATGCCTTCAAAGAGCAGGTGCGGATTGTACTCCATGAGCTGACGATCCTTGAAAGTGCCGGGCTCGCTTTCGTCGGCGTTGCAGCACAGAAAGCGTGGCACCTCCGGATCTACGGGGGGCATGAAACTCCATTTGAGTCCCGTCGGGAATCCCGCGCCCCCGCGGCCCCGGAGCCCGCTTTCCTTCACGATCCGCGTCACTTCGCCGGGCTCCACCTCCCCAAGCACCCGGCGCAGCGTCCCGTATCCGCCGTGCGCCTCGTAGACACCCATCCGGTGCAGGTCCTGTACAGGAGGCAGCAGTACGCGCTTGTATGAACGCCAGTCCTGGGGCACGACAGCTTTAGCGGATGGTCCTGGCTACAGGGGGAACCTCGGCTGCTTCAACCGCCTCTGCGTCCGAGCGCCGGTTGCCGCCCAATTCGTCCTCGTCCTGGGGCAGGGTTATGGACACGAACGGAGGCATTTCGCCGCGCTCCAGTGCCTGAAGCAGCCTGTCGATCTTTTCGGGTGTCAGGTTGTGCACGTAAGGGCCGTTGGACACCTGGAGCATGGGCGCGGTGCCACAGGCACCGAGGCATTCCACCTCCTTCAGCGTAAATCGGCCGTCCTCGGTCGTTTCTCCCTTGTGGATGCCGAGCTTCTCTTC
Organism: uncultured Rhodothermaceae bacterium; assembly: GCA_964639665.1. GTDB lineage: Bacteria > Bacteroidota > Rhodothermia > Rhodothermales > Bin80 > CAZXEU01. The sequence goes on from CAZXEU010000115.1 coordinate 9,150, forward strand.
CAGGTAGTGCAGCATGTCGTAGCCGCCGCAAAACTGGCACGTGAAGCAGGTACACACGTCCAGCACGTACGTCCCCTTTTTCTCCTTGAAGTACTGCGTATAGAAGGTGGCCACGCCGTACACCTGGGCATAGGGCATGTTCAGCTCGTCAGCCACCAGGCGCATTACTTCCGGAGGCAGGAAACCGAACTTCTCCTGGGCCAGCCACAGCGCCCACATGACGGCGCCGTGCGACGTCGGATAGTCGGCGGCCCACCGGGCCACCTGCTCTTTCTCTGCCGGCGTAAAGACCAGCTCTTCCGCGCTGAAGTGCGGCTCGGGATCGCGCTCCGGCAGCTCCACTACCGGATTCTTGATAAAGTCGGCCATTTCTTACTTGTCAGCCTCTCCCATCACGGGGTCCATGGAACCGATGAGCACGACGATATCGGCCACAGGATGCCCTTCCATCATGGTTTCCAGACCCTGCAAGTTGGTGAAGGACGGAGCGTTAATGCGCGCGCGCCACGGATTGCCGGTGCCGTCGCTCTCCAGATAGAAGCCAAGCTCTCCCTTGGGAGATTCGATGGCGTGGTAGGCGGATGCTCCTTTCGGAGGTGCCACGCCGGTTTCGGTCAGCATGAAATCATGAATCATGCCCTCCATCGAATAATAGACTTCGTCCTTGGAAGGATAGGTTTGCTTGGCATCATCAATCCGGATGGGCCCCTCCGGCAACCGGTCCAGGCATTGCTCAATGATCTTCAGGCTTTCCAGCATCTCCTCCATGCGGACGTGGTAGCGCGAGAGGCAGTCTCCCTCGGTGCGAAGCGGAATAACGAAGTCGACTTCGTCATACTTGAGATACGGCTCGAATCGGCGAATGTCATAGGGTACGCCGCTGCCGCGCAGGTTGGGCCCTGTCAGCCCCAGCTGCAGGGCTTCCTCGGCCGAGACCACCCCGACGTTTTCGTTGCGGTCAATCCAGATCCTGTTGCGATTCAGAAACTTGCGCCAGCCCTGGATCACCGCCGGATACCGTTCCACGAAATCATGGATCAGCTCGAGTGCCCGCGGCGTGAGGTCCGTTGCCAGTCCTCCGATGCGGCTGTGCGAGACGGTAAAGCGCGCGCCTGTAAGTTCGTCGAAGATGCTGTACAGATCCTCCCGGCCCTGGAACGTCCATAGGAAGACGGAGACGGCTCCGGCGTCCATCAGGCCCACCCCCAACCAAAGCAGGTGCGACGAAATGCGCGCCAGCTCGCACATGATCATGCGGATCCACTGCGCGCGCTCGGGCACTTCGATATTGGCCAGCTTCTCCACCGCCATGCACCATGCCACGTTGTTGGCATACGGCGCCAGGTAGTCCATGCGATCGGTGTAGGGCATGAACTCCTGGTAGGTCTTGGACTCTGCCAGCTTCTCCACGCCGCGGTGAAGGTAGCCGATGTCCAGTACGCACTTGTCTATCCGCTCACCATCAAGCTCCACCACACACCGCAACACGCCGTGCGTGGCAGGATGCTGCGGCCCTATGTTGAGTATCATCCGGTGCTCGAGCGCGTCCTTGTCGGCCGGTGCCCCGGACACGGTCTCCAGCCATGAATCCTTGGTCTCCAGCCGCTTGCGTACCGCTGCATTGTGCCGAGGCCAAAAGGAGAATACTCCCTCCGAATCGGTTCCGGGCGGCTGTGCCAGTGCGGTCATGGCGCGGCTAGCTTTCTCGGGTCTCGGGTTCCTCGTAGCTGGCGATGGGCCGGCTTCCGTGGGCTGCCGCAAAGGGATCCCGGGTGAGCTCTCCCTCCGGTGTCTGCGGGGGCAATGGCAGCGATCCCGGGATGCCGAGAAGGGGAAATTCCTTGCGCTGGGGGTAATAGGCAAAGTCCTCCGGCATGTACATGCGGCGCAGGTCCTCGTGGCCTTCGAAGCGGATGCCCATCATGTCGTAGCACTCGCGCTCGTTCCAGTTCGCAGCCGGGAAGATGCCCATGACGGAGGGCACTACCGGATCGTCTTCCTCCAGGCGCACTTTCAGCCTGATCCGCTTGCCCTCGGCCACGTTGACGAGGTTGTAGAAAACCTCAAAGCGCTCCGATTCGGTAAAGCGGTCCACGCCGGCCAGGTCCACGAAATACGCGAATCCGAGTTCGTCCCGCAGGAAAAGGCACACGTCCCGGATGCGGCCCGATTCCACATACACCGTATGCTCGCCCGCAAATACCGACACTTCGCCAATGGCTGCACCGAATGCGGATCTCAGGTGATCAACCGTCTGCGCCACCTGTGTAGAAGCCTTGGCGTGCACGTTGGCTTCATCCGGCCCGGCCGGCGCCACCGGCGTAAAGTGGAAGCTGAGGGTCTCCGCCACGGCCTACGGCGCCTGGGCTTGAAGCACGTCCGGCGCAATCGGCGCCGTGCCCTCGCCGGAAAGGACGTGCGGCTCGGCCGCTGGCGCCGGGGCGCGACCAGCACCCCGGGCATAATCCTGCCGGATCGAATACGTGTTGCGAATCTTCTCCTGAATGTCCATCAGGGCATGTATGACCGATTCCGGGCGCGGCGGGCAGCCCGGCACGTACACGCTTACGGGCAGGAAGTTATCGATTCCCTGCACCACACCGTAGCATCGGTGCATCCCGCCGCTCGAGGCGCACGCCCCCATGGCAATACACCACTTGGGATCCGCCATCTGGTCCCACACCCTGCGGATGGCATGAGCCATCTTGTAGCTGCACCAGCCCGCAACAATCATCAGATCGGCCTGGCGGGGCGAAAAACGCATGGCTTCGCTGCCGAAGCGGGCCACGTCATACTTGGGACCGGCAAACGCCATCATCTCGATCGCGCAACACGCAAGGCCCATGGGCATGGGCATCAGGGAGTTCGACCGGGCCCAGTTCACCACGGCATCCACAGTCGTGGTCAAGTACCCGGTATTGGCATCCATGGCTGCCGCGCGCAACAGGTGTGCGCGTTTAATGAGAATGGCCGGGGGCGGTTTCCGGCAGGCCTACTCGAATTCCAGGCCGCCTTTCTTGATGTCGTAGAGCAGCCCCACGGCGAGAACAACGATGAATACCGTTACTACGGCAAGCACGCCAGGGCCGGCGCCGGCAGCAAGGAATTCGCGGAAACTCACCGCCCAGGGATAGAGAAAGACCACTTCCACGTCAAACACGATGAAGATCATCGCCACGAGATAGAACTTGACGGAAAAGCGCTGACGCGCCGTCCCCATGGGATCCATGCCGCTTTCGTAGGCGCTCTCCTTGACGCGATTGGGGCGTCTGGGCCCCAGGAAGTACTGTGCTCCGAGCAGCGTCAGGGCAAGCCCCAGCGCCAGCGCCAGCATCATGAGCAGCGGGACGAATTCAGAAAGCATGGATCAAGGCTGCCGTGCCTGGCCGTCCTGTTTTCACCTGGCGGCCCCGAACGCGTACGTAAGGCGTGCCACGGCCACGCGCCCCAGTTTCGGCGCGCCGATAAACTCACGATGGTTGCTGTCAAATATGTTGGACACGTTAATGCCCGCACGCAGGCCGCTCAGGCCGCCCACGAAGCTGTAGCCCATGCCCAGGTCCATGATGAAATAGTCTTCCACGTCCCCGACATACGGCCCCGAAATCACGGGAAAGCCCTGGATGAAGCGCCCGGAGGCCGTCAGCTCCAGCCCGCTTGAGTGGCGATAGACACCTCCGAGTTTCGTCTTGAGCGAAGGAGCGTTGAGCGAGATGGCCAGGGAAGGATCGTCTTCGCCGATTTCGTCGGCGCTGAAGAAATTGTCGTTGACCCAGGACACGTTGCCAAACAGGCTCAGCTTGCGGGATGCCAGGTACTGAATGGCCAGGTCGAGGCCGTAGTAGCTGACGGTGCCGAAGTTGGGATACGTAACCATGAGCTCCGGCGTGTTGCCTTCGCCCTGCTTGTTTTCTCTGGTTTCCACGATGGCAATCGGCGTGGTAGCGTTAGGCAGCCCACCTGTCTCGTTGGCCAGCTGCACGATTATGGCAGCCACGGCTTCCGGTGTAAGTCCGAATCCTCCCAGTAGCCCGGCAAGTACCGCGTTGCCCGCGATACCTGCGGCTATGTCCCGGGTCAGGTCTGCCGCCAAAGTCGGCACCAGCACAAACGGCGTCTTGATCTGCAGCGAGCCGACGAAGTTCTTGGTCTGGCCGTAGTAAGCATCGAGGGCCACGAGCACCTTTTCACTGAAGATGCCCTTGTAGCCAATCTCGTAGGTCTGCGACGTTCTCGGCTTGATGGCAGACACCGGCGCAAGGTCCGTCGGGAAGTTGTCTATCGTCTGCTCTGACAAATTAAGAATGCCCATTACGCCCGGGCTGAAGCCGTCGACGACGGTCTGCTCGGGATTGAGAAGGTCGAGAAGCAATCCGACCACCGGTGCTGTAACCGGAATGCCCAGCGCAGTGAGCTGCGCCGCAATATCCTCGGGCGGCGTAGAGCCCAGTGCATCAAATATCAGCCCGTAGAGCAGGCCCGTGCCGATCCCGACGGGGACCGCGGCTCCTTCCTGGCCCGGTATGAGGCTGGATGCCACGAGGTCTGTCGTAGCGCCGGCCGCCAGATAGGCCGGATTGCGCTCCCACGTATAGCCGTGCGAAACACCGCGGCCGCGCAGTTTGATGTCCGTTCCGGGAATTACGCCTCCGATGATGTCCAGAAACAGCGAAGTAACGCTGGGTGACGAGTAGGAATGATTGTAGGTGGCGCGCAGGCTGTGGCCAAGCGCGGGCTTGGCCACTATGCCGAGCCGCGGCGAGATGCGCAAATCGTCGATTACCGTGTTGTAGTCCGCGCGCGCTGCTCCCACAAGTTCCAGGCCGGAGGCTATGCGCGTGGTCGACTGCAGATAGGCCCCGTATTCATCAATGTTGTCCTCGTCCTCGTAGCGTCCAAACACGGTGCCGTCCGTATTGGGGCGCGTAAGTTCCAGGTCTGCCCCGATCACGACCTGCTCCCTACCGCGAGCCATCTGAAAATTGTATTGGGCCTGCGCCGACCACGTATTCGACAGCTCCACCACTTTCTCGCCGCCGTAGATCTGGGACTTGCCCGCATCGTTGGTGTTCACGTAGGCCTGCGCGAAGAATCCGCCGCTCTGAAAGCGCAGCTGCCCGAACGTGTAGGTGTATCCGTCGGCCCGGATGGCGCCAAGTCCGCTCAGCAGCACGCTGCTGGTCGTCGAGTGGCCGGCCGTGGCGATAAGCCGCGTGTTTTCGCTGAAGCGATACTCCGCGGTGGCATTCATTATGGCCTTGCTGATGTCCGTATCCCGCTGAATGCCATCGATGGCAAGCTGCACGGCGTCCACGGCATCCGGGCACTCGGAAAACCTGCCCGCCTGCACCAGCTCGGGAGCGCAGCTTTCCAGGCTGAAGTCGTTGCCCCTGCCGTACTGGCCCACGAATTTCACGCCCAGCTTCTGGCCAAAGACATGCGCCACGCGGCCCTCCAGGCCGAGGACCGAGCGCTGCCCTCCCGTGACGCTGACGGTCGTGCCGCGATGTGTGAAAGGATCCTTCGTGATGTAGTGGATGACGCCGTTGTCGACGCCCGCGCCGTACAGCGCCGATCCCGGCCCGCGCACAATCTCTATGCGCTCAATGTCCACGCTCGTGGTGGGCATGCTGCTGTGAAAGTTCACGCCAACCGAGGGAACCGCCGCCTGACGGTAATCGGTCAGCACATACGTGGCGCCCGAGAACGTGTTGTTGAAGCCCCGAAGCACGACCTCGTAGCGGTCCAGACCCGTCTGTGCCATATCCAGACCGGTAACGTTGCGCAGCGCCTTGACGGTAGAAGCCACGATCTCCGTCTGCAGCTCCCGCGCGTCGATCACGTCAATGGAAGCAGGGGCATCCAGAACCTTCTCCTGGCGCCGCCCCGCCGTAATCTGGATCGGATCCAGTTCGATGCCGGGTGCCAGCGCCACATCGAGTGAAAGCGTCTGGCCGGCGGCGAGCTCCACTACTCTTTCCTGGTTCTGGTATCCCGTAAAGCTGAAGAGGACCGTGTAGGAGCCCGCCTCAAGGCCGGAAACCGTATAGCGGCCTTCCAGGTCGGTAACCGACCCCGTACCTGTTTCACTGACGTAGACATTCGCGTTCGGAAGCGGCAGGCCAGCCTCCCCGTCTGTCACCGTTCCCGATATTGTCGCTGACTGCTGCTGCGCGGAAACCGGCAATGCAAACGCCGCAAGGAGCAAGAGTAAGGGAAGAGGTAGCTTTGTCATGACTCCTCAGGATTAGGCGGTGGAACGTGACCCTTCAAGATAAAGGATTCTCCGATCCCGAATTGCGAGGCTACCCCAGCCCCGCGCGCTCGAAGAGAGCGTCCACGTGCCGCAGGTGATAGGCCGTGTCGAAGGCTTCCGCGATTTCCGCCGCCGACAGGTACTGCCTTGCCTGCGCGCTTTCCAGCACCACTTGCTGGAGCGGCCGTTCCTGTTTCCAGGCCTGCATGGCGCAGGGCTGTATCAGGTCATAGGCCGCCTCGCGGCTCAGTCCCTTGTCTATTAACGCAAGCAGCAGGCGCTGACTGTGGAACAGACCCAGCGAGCGGTCCATGTTGCGCTGCATCGACTCCGGGTAGACAACCAGGCGCCGGAGCAGGCGCGCGAACCGGTGCAGCGCGTAGTGCAGGACGGTAGTGGCATCCGGAATGATGACGCGCTCCACGCTGGAGTGCGAAATGTCCCGCTCGTGCCAGAGCGCCACGTTTTCGTATGCCGACACCATGTAGCCGCGCAAGAGGCGCGCGCAGCCCGTAATGTTCTCGGAACCTATAGGATTGCGCTTGTGCGGCATGGCGGAGGAACCCTTCTGACCGCTGCCAAAGGCCTCCTCGACCTCGCGCACCTCGCTTCGCTGAAGATGGCGAACTTCCGTCGCCATCTTTTCCAGCGTCGCGCCGATCAGGGCCAGCACCCCGATGTAGTGCGCGTGACGGTCACGCTGCAGCACCTGCGTCGAAAGCGGTGCGGGCTCAAGGCCCAGGCTGCGGCAGGTTGCAGCCTCCACTTCGGGCGGTATATGCGCGAACGTGCCCACGGCACCGGAGACCTTGCCGACTCGCACGCCCTCTGCCGCTCGCTCGAACCGGTCCAGGCCGCGCTGCACTTCCGCGTAGTACAGGGCAAGCTTGAGACCGAATGTTGTGGGCTCCGCGTGTATGCCGTGCGTGCGTCCCATCATGACCGTGTACTTGAATTCACGCGCACGGCCGGCAAGCACTTCAGCCAGGGCACGGAGCGCCTCCCGGATCAGGGCATTGGCCCGCAAGAGCCGCAGCGACCAGGCCGTATCCACCACGTCGGCCGACGTAAGGCCGTAGTGTACCCATTTTCGCTCCGGCCCCAGCGAATCGCTTACCACACGCGTGAAGGCCACTACATCATGGCGGGTCTCCTTTTCGAGTTCGTGTATGCGCGCGACGTCAAAACTGGCCCGGGAACGCAGCTTGTCCACGTCCTCCGGTGGAATGACTCCGGCTTCCGCCCAGGCGGCGCAGGCAGCTATCTCGACATCCAGCCACGCCTGGAACTGCCCCTGCTCGCTCCAGAGCGAGCGCATGGCGGGCAGGCTGTATCGGTCTATCACGGCGGCATCGGGTCGAATTCTGCCCTAAATGGCCTCCCTCTGTTCTCGGAGCTGGGCGTAGAGTAGTTTGCGCGCCCGGAATATATGGGCCTTTACCGTACCCAGGGGCAGGGATAGCTCCTTGGCGATCTCATCGTACGTGCGGTCTTCCCTGTGCCTGAGCACAATCACGCGGTGATACTTGGGCGGCAGCGCATCAATGGCGCGCTGGATAAGCTCGCGCCGCTGGTCTGCCACGATGTGGCGATCCGGGCGGTAGGTTATATCCGGGACTTCAATCTGGAGCTGACCATCGCCGGTTTCGACCGGCTTGTTCAGCGAGGTCGTCGGCAGTCGCTTCTTGCGCAGAAAGTCTATCGCATGATTGGCTCCGATGCGGTAGAGCCACGTGGAGAAGGCATAGGAAGACCTGTATGAGGGCAGCGCCGAGAAAGCCTTGATAAAGGTCTCCTGCACGAGATCGTCCACCTCCCTTGCCGAGCGCACGATGCGAAGGATGTGATGCCTTAGGCCCCCCGAGTACTTCTCCATCAGGCGCGCGAAGGCTGCATCGTGGCCCCCCAGTGCCAGCTGAACCAGATCGCGGTCCTGGTCACTTGAAATCGATGGAGAAGCTACGACCTCCTGGCCAGGATCAGGCATGGGACTTGTCGTGCGGTTTCTTGCCAGTGGCCGTCCGGGATATGGGCGCAGTCTAAGCGTGGTCCAGGTCTGTTGCGGATTCAGCCATCAGTTGCCGGGTCTCCTTGTAAGTATTCAGAACGATACTGGTGCGCGTTCCCGTCACACCCGAAATGGCCTGGATGCGGCCGAGCAGGACCTCCAGCGTTAGCGTATCCCGCGTTCGGACCTTCACCATGTGCGACCCCTCCCCGGTGATGGAGTGGATTTCCAGCACCTCACCAACCTGGTGCAGCTCCTCGATCATGTGCCCATAGCTGCCCGAATTACGCATGATTATGCGAATAAAGGCCGTAACCGGATAGTTGAGTCTGTTGGCATCCACCACGGCATGATAGCCCTCGATGATCCCTGCAGCCTCAAGCTTGCGCATGCGCTCGCTGACGCTCGGTACGGACAGCCCGACCTCCTCCGATATCTGGTTGCGCTTCATGCGCCCCCGCGCCTGCAGCAGGTTCAGGATACGCGCGTCGATGCTGTCAATTCGCCTCGCCATCAGCGTCAGGTAACCGTACGGAAATGCAAACCGGAGCAGGCGGTTCAGGATCCTGGCACTATGGCCACGATGCGCAGCGGACCGCCGCTTCCGCCGCGAATCTTCATGGGCAATGCCACCACAGAAAAGCCGGTTGCCGGCAGCAGATCCAGGTTCGCCACGTTCTCGAAGGCCGGAATATTGGCCGCGAAGAGCACGGTATGCGATTCAAACGAGGAGGACTGCCCGTAATCGATGCTGGGCGTATCCAGGCCTACGGCGTGGACAGTGCGGTTTGCCACGAGCCACCGGGCCGCATCCGGCGATATGCCCGGAAAATGCAGCCTTGCAATCGCCTCCGCACCCCGCTCGCTGGTACCCATGTACCGATCCCGGTCCGGCCAGAATTGTCCGTAACCTGTCCGGAAGAGCACGATGACGCCATCGGGCAAGACCCCGTGCTCAGCCTCCCAGGCCACAATGTCCTCCGCCGCAATCTGGTAGTCGCGGTCTGCAAGAGCGCTGTCGGAGACATCGACGACTACGGCCGGGCCCATGAGTCGCTCCAGCGGAATGGCATCGTTCGTCCAGGCGCCTTCCGCAAAATGGATCGGCGCGTCAAGGTGCGTGCCCCCATGCTCTGCCGATGCGAAGGAGTTGGCTTCATAATAGAAGCCCGCCTCCTGCCATCCTTTGGCGTCGACCGTGAGCGAGAAACCGTCGGCTGTCGGCCAGAAGATGGTTTCGTCGTCGAACGCGTACGTCAAATCGACGAGCTGCGCCCCGCTGAACAAAGGAACAGATTCCGGCTCGGGGGTGCAGGCAATAATCAGGAGGCAGAGAAGAGGAGCGTATTTCATGGCGGATGGCAGGCGTAGTGTCCAACTCCAATCTACATTCATTTTGCGTCTTGCGCCCGGCGAAGGCAGCGCAAGGCAGGTCCGTGCACAGCCAGACTGAGCAGCATGAGAGCTGCCGGGCAAAAAGAGGAGCGGTACTTCCGGCCCGATTCATTGCGTACGGGCGCCGCTTGAACCCGTCTGTACGCCGCTTCGTTACAGAGCTGTTCGGGCCCATAGCTCAGTCGGTTAGAGCAGCGGACTCATAATCCGTCGGTCGGGGGTTCAAGTCCCTCTGGGCCCACAATCGGGCAAATGAACGCGCCGTCCAGCCTGTACTCGCGCGGGGATCAGAGCAGTGTGCGTCCCGGCAGGCCAAGCGCGCTCGCCTTTGCCCGTTGCTTTCCCGTCCATTTTCCGCACCCGCGCAGGCAGAACCCGGAGACCTGGAGGGCGATCGCGCCAGCTCCCCGTCTGAGACAGCGGGTCGCATACGGCCCGGTCCCGCAGCGCGACATTGAATGCGTGCGCATCTTCAGTATGCGCTGTCGCGGGCCCTTGTCCGCGTCTGTGCGGATCTGAGTACTCGACCAGGAAGCCCTTGAGCCTCACCGGGCGGGCAAATGGTTGATCCAGACGGTTGACTGAGGTGCGCGCGACCCAGGTCCACTGGTACACGTTGCAGCCGGGGCGCCCGGATACACCTGGCTACACGATTGCCAGCGCGTGCCCTGTAGGTATGACGAGCACGGAATCCTTGGCCGTCAACTCCGAAAGCAGCTCATCCAGGCACGCAGAGGACAAAGGCCCCCAGCCCTCGCCGTCCAGCCCGTGCGTATTGAAAATCAGCCATCCGCCGGGCGATGCCAGGAAGCTTCTGATCTCCCGAATCAGGAATGCATCAATGTTGCCGGGTCCATAGCTGCTGCAGATCAACTTCTGCAGGCCGGCATGCGGAAGCGGATTGATCTGGGCATACCCCGAGCGAAAGGCCTTCACCTGGCCGGAGAGCCAGTCCTCTATGGCAGGATTCGAGGCATTGTAGGGGAAATTGAAGATCGCTTCCCGCGCATCAAATCCGTCGAGCGATTCGGAAAAGTAGTCCAGACAGCGCACTATCAGGTCCCTGGCCTCGGGCAGCGGCACCTCCGTCAGATTCTGGTGCCGATACGCATGCGGCATGACCTCGTGGCCTCGCGCCACCAGGTCGTTCCACAGCTCGAAATCTCCGACAGGGTGCCGATGGTAGTCGTCCGGAGGAACGAACGAATCGTGGTGCGCCGTGGCAATAACATTTATACAGGCGGACAGCTCGTACTTCTCGAATATTTCTGCCGTCTTGATGCTTGAGCTCCGGAAGCCGTCGTCAAAGCTGAGCGTGACAACGTGTGTCTTGGAGTCGCGCCCCGTGGCCAACAATGCGGTCAGGCCCATGGCCTTCATGAATCCGCGGCGGGAAAGCGAAGAAGTCGGCGCCATGGTCTTGCTGCTTGTTTGCAACAGGAGGTCAGCTACGGCTGCTGGAGTAGCGTGCGCAGGCCGTGTCCGGCCGGACGAACCTTTGCGGATACAGGAAGCGATCCTGATTCTCGAGACCAATTCATCCTGGATCATTGACCGGAATAACGCGGCACAGTCCTGCAATCGGGCAGCAGGATGCCAGCCTGGAAGATTGAATCAGCGTAAGCCATCGCCCCAGGCGGGGGTCACTATCATCTGGAACCAAGGAAAGCTCCAAGTGGGATTCGCCTTGCGGCATACTGCCGGGCAAACGCTTCATGGTAGCCCTGCGCCCATTTGATCGGACGAACCATTCGTACATCTCTGGTGTCCGGTGAGGTCCGTCCTTCGGAGGCAGTTTCCACGGCAGCGCCTCACCGGTCCGGATCCAAGACCGGAGTTACAAGGCAAATTGGGCCGGCGCGCTTCCATGAGAATCGGCGGACGGGCCTGCACTGTCCGCACAATAGGCCCGGTGCCGGCCCCGCCACAGTTCACAGCAATCAGATGGGACGGCAAGACAGGCGAAATGCGGATACGCCGTGCCAGTGCACCCGTAGCCACGGCACTGGTCGATTACTGAAAGCCCAACAACCTGCCCCCCTGGTACACCACCAGGGAAAACACGTACGCAAGTCCGGTCATGTAGAGCCACATGACCCCGGGCCACAGCCATGAGTTGAGTTCTCGCCTGGCTATCGCGAGCGTGCTCATGCACTGAAGCGCAAAGACAAAGAAGACGAGCAGACTCAGGGCGACGAGCGTGGTAAAGACCGGTCTGCCGTCAGGATACCGATCCGCCTTGAGGTACTCGCGCAGCGCAACACTGGTCTCATCCACCTCGCCGACGCTGTAGATAATGCCGAGCGTGCTGACGATGACCTCGCGCGCTGCAAACGCTGCGACAATGCCCGCGCTCATCTTCCAGTCGAAGCCCAGCGGCTGCATCACAGGCTCCAGTGCGCGTCCGAGCAGGCCTATCATGCTGCCGCGTATCTGCAGCGACCGCTCCATCTGCGCAAGTTCTTCCGTGCGAGCATCAAACCGCCGATCCGCGGCGTGCACGAGCCTCGCGCGGCCCACTCTTTGCGGTTCGAGCCGCCCGATCGAGTCGACACGGGCCGACTCTCCGTTCTCAAGCAGCGCTACCACATCTGCGACGGACGCTAGGCCCGCACCGGCCATGGCCGCAGCATAGGCAGCCTCGCGCTCCGCTTCCGCTTCCTGCGACAATAGTACCAATTCCGGGTCCGGGTCCACCTTCGGGAAGCTGGCCATGAACCAGAGCACAATGCTGAGCGAGAAAATGATTCTGCCGGCGCGCACCGCAAAAATCTTAGACCTCTGTACCATGCGCCACAGTACCTGGCGCAACCTCGGCCGCCTGTACGGGGGAAGCTCCATAACGAAATAGGAGGAACTGCCACTGAATACGAAGCGCTTTAGCACCCAGGCCGCCACGAATGCCATCGCCGTACCCATGAAGTACATGGCAAACATGGTAAGTCCCTGGTAGCCGAGGAACCCGAAAAGCGTGCCCGCCGGGATAAACGCGGCAATAAAAAGCGTGTAGACGGGCAGCCGGGCCGAGCAGCTCATGAGCGGTGCCACCATTATCGTTATGATGCGATCCCGCTCGTTGTCCAGCGTTCGCGCGGCCATGATTCCGGGAATGGCACACGCATAGGAGCTGAGAAGAGGCAGCACGGAGCCGCCGCTGAGCCCCACGCGCTTCATGACGCGGTCCATGATGAAGGCCGTGCGCGCCATGTAGCCGGAATCTTCCATAAGGCCCAGGAAGAAAAACAGCAGCAGGATTTGCGGAAGGAACACTACCACGTTCCCCACGCCGGCGATGACGCCGTCCACCAGGAGATCGGTCGCCATGCCCGTCGGCAAGAGGCTTGCCGCCAGTCCTCCGACGGCGGCAACACCCGCCTCGACGGCATCCATGGCCGGTACGGCCCAGGAAAAGACCGCCTGAAAGACGAGCGCAAGCAAGACGACAAATATGACGGGTCCTACGACCCTGTGGGTGGCCACGGCGTCAATCCGGTCGGTCAACGTCAGCTCGGACGGGTCTTTTTCCTTCTTTGAGACCGCCACAACTACCGGGCCGATCCAGGCATAGCGACCCATTATTTCTGCGTGGCGGTAGGCCACGCCACGGCCTTCATATTCCTGGCGGAGCGAAGCGATTTCACGCGCGAATTCCGGTGCCGCGTCCTTCCACCGCTCGAGGGCCGCATCTTCCGAGAGTGCACGCAGAACTTCCATGAAGGCATGGGACTCCGGCACCGATGGCTCTTCCTGCCTCAGACGCGCCATGAGTGCGGGCAGCCGCGCAGCGATGGCGTCCATCAGCTGCCAGCGCCTCGCCGGAGCAGCCGGCGGCAGGCTCAAAATGGCCTGCTTCAGTGCATCCAGACCCTCACCCCGCCTAGCCACCATGGGTACGACAGGCGCAGCGAGCTCCCGTGAAAGCGCCGCCGCCGCAATGCCAATGCCCTTCCCTTTTGCCGCATCAACCATGTTGAGCGCGACGATGACCGGGAGTTCAAGGTCCATGATCTGCGTGACCATGAAGAGATTGCGCTCCAGGTTGGAGGCATCGACGACGCAGACCACCACGTCCGGGGCCGTCTCTACGCGGCCCGTCAGAACGTCGTAGGCTATCTTTTCGTCGAGTGACTTCGGGTTCAGGCTGTACGCTCCGGGAAGGTCGACCACTTCGACTGCCTGCGCCCCCGCCCCCACCAAAAGTCCGCTCTTTCGCTCAACCGTCACACCCGGGAAATTTGCCACGCGCTGACGCATGCCCGTCAGCAGATTGAATACCGTGGTCTTGCCCACGTTGGGATTGCCCGCCAGGGCAACGCGCAGCGGAGCGCCGGACGACGTCATGGAATCGTGGCAGGCTTGCTAGCTGAGCCGGTCTATCCGTATCAGCGCCGCATCCTCCTTGCGCAGCGACAGCCGGTAGCCGCGGATCCTCAGATCCATGGGATCACCTAGCGGGGCCAGCCGCAGAACCGCCACGCGCTCCCCGGGCAGCATGCCCATTTCCAGTATCCGGTTCGGGAGCGCTTCCCGCACGTAGCCGGTTATGATGCCCTGCTCTCCCGGCTTTAGATCCCTTAGCGTCATGCCTGGGCAGGCGCGGCCAGTATCTGCGTGGCCAGCTCCCGCCGTATGCCAATGCGGCTTCCCGCTACACGAACTATCAGATTTCCCGTATTCTGGACCACGGCCACCAATGCCCCTTCCCTGAGTCCTACGTCCCGCAGCCGATGGGCCGCCTCACCAAATATAAACTGTACTACGACGTCGCAGCCGTCCACGAAGCTGGTAAGGGGCGCCGGGCTTTCCATGGTAACCGTGCTCTGCTTATCTCTATTTAGATTGAATATAATCTACGGTTCGCTACAATGGGGGCTCTGCCGCAAAGTTTCACAGAATCGCCAATAATCGTCGGCAGGTTCGCCAGACTCCCGCAGTGGCACGGGCGATGGCCGGAATTCGGCGTCACGTCATTTGCCGATTCCTCGCCTGCGTGGATTCGAGCATCCACCGGTTCGTCTGCGTCCCGACTGGCAATGGCGCAGCGGAGCACGCCCTGCAAACCTGCTTAATCCGCCAGGCGACCGGAATAGGCTGTCAAGGCAATAGAATCCGCACGCACGTAGCGCGCAGAAGCGGTACTGCATTGGTGCAAATGGCATGCAAGCCTTACCTTTGCAGGATAGAAGCGGAAATTTGTGTCCGCGCGTGCGTTACAGGTTTTTGCCGTCTCGGGACCTGGCAGCCGCGTCAGGTTGCCGGGCCAACGGGAACACGCAGGCAAGTATCACGGCTGGCCGTTTTCCGGTAGGATCCATGCTTCGAAGCCGGGATATCAGACGACTAAGCGCAACCGCCCTCCTGGCGGTCTTCCTTGCCGGAGGATTGGCGGCACCCGTTGCTCACCGTGCCCAGCATGGAAACCTGGCGGCCGCCCGCTACGCAGACGCCCCCGATGCCTGTGACCACAGGCACGGAGTCAGTTACGAAGAACCAGTTTCCGACAAACTGGAGGACGATTGCCTGCTTTGTATTCGTCCGCTAGCATTTGACAATCCGCAGACGCGGCCGCATGCCTACATCGACTTCTCCCCGCATGCTTGGCACGCGCGTCTGACGCCGGACTCGCATTTATTCTCACGGAATTCCATCCGTGGCCCGCCCCCGGGCGCGTGACAGGAACCGATCCGCCGGATAGCGAGGCGGATCGACTTTTGCCTGACCCGCGGGGTCCGTTGAGGACTCGGTAAGAGTTCCGGGCTTGTAGCCGCAGACGGGCGCTCCCCTGGTCAGACCTCTCCGACGAGCCCATCGTCCGAGGAGATTCTCAAAGCACCCGGGCAATGAAGACTTCCGTAGCGAGCGCGACCGTGTTGTTCCTTCTTGCATTGTTTTCGAACAGTGCATATTCCCAGCCCCTCCGGGGAAGGGTAATGGACAACGAGCAGAAGCCGCTGGCTTCCGTAACCATCTATCTGCCGGACCTGGAGCGTGGCACGATTACCGACGAGTCGGGCTTTTACGAACTCGGCACTCTTCCACGGGGCACGCACACGGTGCGATTCAGCTTCGTCGGCTTTGTCACCGAGGTGCATGCCATTTCGCTCGAAAGCGAGGCCGTAGACTTCGACGTGATGCTGGTGCCGACCGACTATGAGCTAACGGAAATCCTCGCGGTAGCTGAAAGCAGAGGGGCCGCTCTCAACAGGGCCGCCTTGTCGGTTTCCCGGCTGGAGCCGCGTGACATATCCCAGGTCCGCGGCCAGTCGCTCGCCGAAACGCTCAGCCACCTTGCCGGAGTTGTGAGCATGACCACCGGGCCCAGCATCGCGAAGCCGGTAATACGAGGCCTGCACAGCCAGCGCGTGCTGGTGCTCAATGCGGGTGTGCCGCAGGAAGGACAGCAGTGGGGAGGGGAACACGCGCCCGAGATTGACCCGTTTGCTCCCGTCCGCATTGAGGTCGTGCGCGGTGCCGCCGGCGTGGAGTATGGCGTCGGCGCCATCGGCGGCGTCATCCGGCTGGAGCCGGAAGATCTGCCGGTTTCCCCGAAAGTGTCGGGATCCGTGGCGCTGAACGGCTTTTCCAACAATCGCCAGGCTGCCGGTTCGGCACTAGTCGAGCGGGGCCTGCGTGCCATACCGGGACTTGGCTGGCGCCTCCAGGGCAGCTTTCGCAAGGCCGGTGCGGCCCGTACCCCCGAATTCATTATCGGCAATTCGGCCTTTACTCAACTGAACGGCTCCGCCTCTGTGGCCTACCACAGGGAAAGGTTTGCGCTGCATTCCTACTTCAGCCGCTTCAGTTCGGAACTTGGTCTCTACAAGGGCGCCCATATCGGTAACCATGCCGACCTGGTACGTGCCATTGAACGTGGCAGGCCCAGCGTCCAATACGATTTCGTGTACGACATCGAGGCGCCGAAGCAGACGGTTCGGCACAATCTCCTGTCACTGACGGGCTACTACGATCTCTTGAGCGGAGACCGGATTGAACTGAAGATGGGCCTGCAGCGCAACCACCGCCAGGAATTCGACGCCCACCGGCGATTCAGCGATCCGCTGGAAGACCCCGCCTTCGACCTTACGCTGTCAACTCAGACGCTGGACGCGAAGCTCAGGACTCTTCCGCGAGGCTCGTTTTACGGCGTCTTCGGCGTAACCGGAATGAATCAGGGCAATGTGAATTCCGAGTCCGGGTATCTCATACCGAATTTTCGGGCGCTTACCGGTGGAGCCTACGCGCGCGGGACGTGGGTCTACGGCGCCTGGACACTTGAGACGGGTCTTCGTCTGGATCACCGCTGGATGAAGGCTTACCCGCAGGAAGGCCGAAACGGCGAGTTCCTTCGGCGCACGCACTCCTATACAAGCCTCTCCGGTGTCGTGGGCGCCATATGGCAGTTCGCCTCTTCCTGGTCGGTTGCGACCAACTGGGGGACGGCCTGGCGCCCACCCGGGGTCAATGAACTGTACAACTTCGGGGTGCACCACGGCACGGCGCAATTCGAGATTGGGAACAGCACCATTGGCGGTGAGCGCAGCTACAATGTGGACATGACGCTGCGCCATTTCGGTAATCGCAGCCGGATGGAAGCCAGCGTCTACAATAACTGGATGGACGGCTACATCTACCTGTTCCCGGAAGGAGAGCCCCGGGTTACCATCAGGGGCACGTTCCCGTCCTTCCGCTACACGCAGACCAATGCTCGCCTCCGCGGTCTGGATGGCCAGATCGAAATAGATGTTCTGGAGTTTCTGGATGTCCACATGCATGGATCGGTGGTCCGGGGCAGGGACCTGACCGCCCGGGTACCACTCATCTACATGCCTGCAGACAGGATATCGCTCGGCACAGGTTTCAGTCTGCCGGATGCAGGACTTGTAAGGTCCTCGGAATTCGAGCTGGAAGGCACGGTGGTGCGGCGCCAGACGCGCTTTCCGGATGGTGTCGACTATGCTGACCCGCCTGATGGCTATTCGCTCTTCAGCATCGGGTACCAGGCGGAGGTGCATTTCGGGTCAACGACGCTGCAGCTGGGCCTGACTGTCAGGAACCTGTTCGATACTACATACCGGGACTACCTGAGCCGATTCCGGTACTTCATTGACGACCCTGGGCGAAACGTGGTCTTGCGGCTCCGGCTCCCCATAGGCTAAACCTTTCATCAAATCAAGTTCGAATTCACCGGCATGCTGCCTTCTACCTGGTTGCCGCGGTGTGCCACAAGCCAAACCTGAACCAGCCATGCAGATCAGACCCATAAGGATATTCGCCATAGTCGCTGTACTCCTTCCGCTCGCTTTCATGGCGTGCGATTCCACGGAACCCGACGAAGAAGGACCTGGCGAAGAGGAACTCATCACCCGTATCGCGATCACCCTGTTCGCCAACGGGCAAACCCAGACGGCGGTCGCCAGTGATCCGGACGGCGACGGAAGCGGTTTCGAAATCGACACCATCACGCTTACGGCCGGCACGACCTATACGTGTACCGTAGAGCTTACCGATACGATTAACGGTGAGGACATCACGGAGGAGGTTGCGGAAGAGTCCGACGAGCACCAGTTCTTTTACACGGTAAGTGGTGCGGCCTCAAACCGTGTTACGGTAACCGTAACCGACCAGGACGACAACGGCTTGCCTCTCGGCCTGGAGTTTGACCTGGCCGTATCCGGAGGCGGTGCTGCAACCGGCTCGCTGCGCGTAGTCTTGAGCCACTTCGATGAAGAGCCCAAGAACGGCACAGACCAGAGCGATGAGACTGACGTCGACGTCAGCTTCCCGATAACGATACAGTAGGGAAGCGCAGCGCAGGCGCGGCCGCCTCGCGGTCAGTCTGAGCACCGACCAGCGAAGCGGCGGGTGCCGTTTTCACGGCCCCGGGAATGCGTAAACACCGTGCCCGGGCAGCCGCCCGCTGCGCGGGTGCGTACCTAATGAGGCCTGGCTGCTCGGGGCCTATCGAGGGAGCGTGCCCGGATCCCAAGGGTTGTAGCAGTCCTTTTCCCCGTCGCGCATGCTGCCGTCCATTTTCCGGCCCATTCCGGTAATCGCTGCCTTTCTTTCCATTTCCGCTTCGGCTCTCGCCCAGGAGCCGGCAGCCCCGTCATCTGGCGTTTATGTCGATGCGCATGGCGTCATGCGCTGGAGTGGCTCGGACAGGGAGATCGCTTTGTTTGGCGTCAATTACACGACGCCTTTCGCCTACGCCTACCGTGCGCACGGCTACGTAGGCGCAGACCATAAGCGGTCCGTCGATGTGGACGTATCTCATATGGCCCGCCTGGGTCTGGAAGCGTTCCGGATTCACGTCTGGGATCGAGAGATCACCGACCGGGACGGCAATCTCCTGGAGAATGGCCACCTGGATCTGCTCGACTACCTCCTCGCCCGGCTGGCGGAGCGGCAGATCAGGGCCATCCTTACCCCTATGGCCTACTGGCCACCGGGATATCCCGAGCCCGCACCCAAGACGAGTGGCATTTCGGATTACTTCACCAAGGCCGAAATGACCACGGATCCCGACGCGCTGCGCGCACAGCAGAATTACATGCGGCAGTTTGCCGCGCATCTGAATCCGTACACGGGCCTTGCGTACCGGGACGACCCCAACATCATTGCCATCGAGCTCTGGAACGAGCCCAGCCATTCGGGCGCACCGCAAGAGACTACACGCTTTATCAATGCACTGGCCGGCACCCTGCGCGCAAGCGGCTTTTCAAAGCCGATCTTCTACAATATCAGCGTAGGGTATTCGGATGCGCATGGTCGTGCCGTCTGCGGTGCGAGTATCCAGGGCGTCACCAGCCAATGGTATCCGACGGGCCTCGTACGGGATGCGGCCTTGCGCGGAAACATGCTGCCGAATGTAGACCGATACCCCGTCCCTTTCGCGGATTTCCCGGAGTGCCGGGACAAGGCACACGTGGTCTACGAATTCGACGCGGCCGATGTGACCGGGTCGTACATGTACCCGGCCATGGCCCGCGCCTTCAGGGAGGCCGGCATCCAGTGGGCTACGCAGTTTGCGTACGACCCGCTCGCAATTGCGCACACCAACACCGAATACCAGACGCATTTCCTCAATCTGGTCTACACTCCTGAGAAAGCCATCAGCTTCATGATCGCCGGCGAAGTGTTTCGACGCATTCCGCGCGGCGCTTCTTACGGAACCTACCCGATGAGCGAGCGCTTCGGCACCTTCCGCGTGAGCTACGAGGAGAATCTCAGCGAGATGGTAGCGGACACCGCGTTCTACTACTCGAGCTCTACGACCACGAAACCGGCCGATGCCGCGCTTCTGCGGCGCGTGGCCGGCACGGGCTCCTCCCCAGTCGCTTCTTACAGTGGCCGGGGCGCCTACTTCCTCGATCGGTTGCAAGACGGCGTCTGGCAGCTTGAAGTTTATCCCGATGCCGTGCCTGCAGCGGATCCCTTCGCACGCCCCGGCCTGGAGCGCCGCGCCGTGCACCTGCTCTGGACCGCATGGCCCATCGAGATCAGACTCCCAAATCTCGGCAGCGACTTTACGGTCGAGCCCGTTGGTGAAGACAACGCGCATCGCCCTGCTGTCCGGGACGGCAGCTTCGAGGTACGCCCGGGCGCGTACCTGCTGCGGCGCAGCGACGCGATGCAGACCGATCCCGCGAGGTATCGCGAGGCCACGTTCTTTGCTCCTCCGCCTTCCGTGCAATCTGCGCTCGTCATCCATAGGCCCCCAACCGAGATTCTGGCCGGGATGCCGTTTGTCCTACGTGCTGAAGTCTTGGCGGATGAACGCATCGATTCGGCGGCGGTCTTCGTTCGCCGCGCGGGCGGCTTCAACCGCTTTCGCACGGTACCCATGACCGCTAGCGGCGGCCACAGGTACGCGGCCGAACTGCCTCCCGGCTTACTGCGCCCGGGCATGCTCGAATACGCAATCACGGCATTTGACGCCGCAGACGTTTATACATATCCGGACGGCGCGAAAGAACATCCCGGCGAGTGGGATTTCACGGGGCAGCGATATTGGGAAGTGCCCGTCGTTGCGGCCGAGGCGCCCCTGTTGCTTTTCGACGCCCGGAGGGACAGGGACCATCTCCTGGTACCACATCCATGGAAGTACGTCGTCTTTCGCATTGATTTTGTGGGCGCGGCCATGCCCGACAGGCTCGCATTGCAGGCCATTGTCGGCGACTTCTCGCCGGCGCCGCATCATTTCGCTATCCGCTCTGTCCTTCCCGAAGGGACAAGACTCAGTCTGCCTGAGACCAGCCCGGAGGCCGTGCTGCGCATTACCGGCCGGACGGCCGGGCGCAAGTCCGGAACGCTTGAAGTGGCGTTGGTTGAAACAGGGGGCGTGGCCTGGGGAGCCGAGATTGTAGTAACGGATACGTGGCAGGACGTAGCCCTCCCCCTATCCTCACTGCGCCGAGTGCCCCTTGTGCTACTGCCAAGGCCATTTCCCGAGTACTTGCCCTACAAGCTGGAGTCTGCAGGAGAGTACACCGCGCTGAACCTCGCCCAGCTGCAGGGCCTTCAGTTTGCCATGGACGGCGATCCGGCGGAAGCGCCCGACGAGAGCGTGCCACAAGGCTTTGAGATTGAGCGCGTGACGCTCGATCGTAATTAGTGGGGCACCTCGCGTACGCCGCCTGTCGCATCCATTCAGACCCTGGCGAAGCAGATTCACGACGCTCGCGCAGCACCTTTTGGCCCAACTATACCGGCTGGCTCGTACTCGCATCTAACGTCGCGCCGGCGCTTCGTGTTGGCATTGGCGGGCCGGGCCCCAGGACACCAGCCCTGGCAATACTGCAGGCTTGGCTTAACGGTGCCGAGGCCGCGCCGGTGGCTCCATCCGAGAGAGAATCCGGATGAGTCGGCCTATCATACCTACGCTGGCATCTTGACATAACCGGCCCCTTCTTTGCGCCACCGTCCTACAAGCCGCGGTCGGCTTACTACGAAACGGGCCATTGAGACCGGGCCGACATATGCGCCCCGAGACTATAACCGGTTCTTCGCGGTCGGAACTCGCTCCTCGATTGCCTCGCAGGCCGGCCGGTTGAAGCCGCGTGCGCAAGGCCCGGAATACTCTCAGTGCCAAGGAACTGTCCGCCGGGGCATTGGCTTGCAATGTGAGCAGAGTTAAGGCCTTTCCAGTATGCATCGCGCGGCGCCTGGCGCCTCCCGCTGCGCAAAAGCAAGGTTCCCCGCCGCATCCTGCGGAAGCCTCCGCACACTCGGGCTATAGGCGGTACTGAGCCCTTGAAGCCGGCGCTGCAGATTCAGAATTATTCTCCATTTCCGGCTCCGGGGAAAGGCCGAATACGAATCTTCGGGCGACATTAGCCCCGCAATCCGAGCACCGCTGTCAGCTGGTGGCACGATGTACCTGCACAAACTCCGCCATCGAGTTGAATCTGAACTCGTAGCTAGGCTCGGATTCCGGAGGCATGGTTGCGCCGTAGCCCTCCTGCTGCGACCGGCGATAGATGTGACAGCTTGAAAGGCCGACCCTGTTGGCTGGCAGGTGGTCGTGGAACATGCTTTCGGCAGTGTGCAGAATCTTCGACTCTTCGATCCTCAGTGCGGCCAATCGCTCTATCATGTAGGTGAAATTGCGCTGGCAAGGCTTGTAGCTGCCAATGTCTTCCGCGGTGAAGACTCCATCGAAATTCACGCCGAGCTTCTCGCTGCTTCGGGCGAAACTCTCGTTGTCGACGTTGCTCAGAATGAACAACCGGTAATGGCCCTTCAGATACCGCAGCGCATCGGCAGCATCGGGAAACGCTGGCCAGTCCCGCACGGACTCGCCATACCGGACGCACTCATCCCAGGCTACCGGGATCCGCCACCGCTCAGCAAGGCGTCGATACACAACCGCCAGCACATCCCGGTACCTCTTCGCGGGCGTAGTCTGCTGCTGGTACGACTCATGCCGGGCATGCGCTTCCAGCACTTCAATGCGCGAAATCCTCCCGTCGAGCCGGTCAGTCAGGGGCCGCAGCGCACGAGTGATGCCCGTCTCCCAGTCGATGAGAGTACCGTAGACATCAAAGGTCAGCGCATCAAAGTCTTTCAACAGCATGTCACTAGTTCACGAATCACGAAAGCCGGCACGCGATACGCGCAGGGGCGAGGCCGAGACCAGAACTACCGAATGCTGGCGGAAGGGCGCGGATGATATCGAAGCAGACACTCTCCAGTGCGGAAATCACTTAGCGGGTCGCAGAAGCAATAAGTAGACCATTCGAAGCGAGAATAGGCCAGAGGATCAGAGGTATGCAAGCTGTTTAGAAGGCTTCCGAGAACGCAAGGGAAAGAAGCCGGTCGCAGCCGGACCCAACCTGACGAACATATACCTGTGCCCGGCTCGTGCACGCGTTTCCATGGCCGTTCGAGCCGCAGATTGCGTTGCCTGGTGCGCTTCCCAAGCCCTCGGACCTCAAACACACCGCCCGGCGACAGCTGTACTGCCCCAATGCAGGTGCCCGGAAACGGATCCGGATGGCCTGTGGCGGCGCCACTCGTCAGGGCTATGTCCGAATCACTCGAAATTGTTTTCTGGTCCTTTCCGATCGCCGAAGTCGGATACAGGCCCCACGTCAGGGTCTACACATTCACAACGTGCACTGTAGAGTCCTGCGCTATGGAGCACGGGCCAGAATGGGGCAGAGCGCCCGCAACCGAAAAGCCTAACGACAGCCGGCCTGTGTCGCTCCCTCCTGTCCGGAAGCCTGATTCATCATCGGCCCGTAGCGCGCGCCCCCCTGGTCGTGTCTGGGTGGCTTGTCGGGACGTAGGTGGTCTCGTTGCCGCGCTGTGCAGCAAGTCGATGACTGCATATGTGTCCCTGCCACGCTGCCGAGATCGGATGTGGACGGAGTCGCCCAACTATTGCCGAAAGCCGGCAAGGCACTCTCCTCGTAAGCCGACGCCGGTCCATGCGACCGCCCGGATACGGCGTACGATGCGACCTAGAATCCCGATAGCAATTCTTCGAACCCGCTGATGGCAATTGCAGTCTACCAATCCCCGCCATGGCGAATTGCCGGGTTTATGGCGGATTGGCGGGTTTATGGCGGGTTTATGGCGGGTTTATGGCCGATTGGCCTCTTCGAGCAGCATTCTCAAGACCGCATACCGAGTACGTCGACCAGTCTGGCTAGTGCGGCGCAGCAGACCAGCCGCCTCAAGTGAACCAAGGTCGCGGAGCGCCGTCCGCTCAGACACTCCGACCAACTCCTGTACTTCCAGATTGCCGATAGTCCGAACCTGCCTCGCGTTTCGAATTGATCTCTCTTGCGGGTAGCCAGGGCCCAACGTACGCAATCGGGAGACCAGGCCCGTACTATCGAAGGGTGTCGCCGAGTATCGATTCAGTCAAGCGTCACGCTGAGTAGCAGGCAGTCCCGGTGTTTCGCATGCCCGGGCCGCACAAGCCGTCCCGGAACACCACCGAGGCACGCGACCAGAACAAGGACATTGCCAACCGGGTTGTCCGCCAAGGCAGATAGGGCTTCGTCCAATCGCGTTTCCGTGTGAATTGGCTGTGCATACGGCGATCCTCGGCTCGTTTTTGTGCCCAATCCGTACAACGCGTGCTCTTGACCAAGCCACCATGCGAGTCTCCACACTATTTGGACAGACGCTGCGGGAAGCCCCGACCGAGGCCGACACCGCCTCCTACCAGATGCTCCTCCGCGCCGGCTACGTGCGCCAGCTCGCCGCCGGACTCTTTTCCTACTTGCCACTTGCACAGCGCTCACTGCGCAAGATCGAAGACATTCTCCGCCAGGAGATGGACGCCATCGGCGGCCAGGAGATGTGCATGCCCGTAGTGCATCCCGCGGAGTTGTGGCAGCAAACAGGCCGGTGGTACCAGATCGGCGACACCATGGGGCGTCTGAAGGACCGCAAGGGACGCGACCTGGTGCTGGCCATGACGCACGAGGAGGTGGTAGCCGATTTGTGCCGCACGGAGGTGCGCTCGTACAGGCAGCTGCCCATGATGGTCTACCACATCCAGACCAAGTTTAGGGACGAGCCGCGGGCCCGAGGAGGGCTGGTGCGCACCCGGGAATTCGTCATGAAGGATTCCTATACACTCGACCTGGACGAGGAGGGCCTGCAGCGGCAGTACGAGCGCCACTTTGACGCCTACCATCGCATTGGCGCCCGAGCGGGCCTGGAGCTGGTAGCCGTAGAGAGCGATGTGGGCATGATGGGAGGCAAGACTGCCCACGAGTTCATGTACATCAGCCCGACCGGGGAAGACTCTCTCGCCATTTGCGAAGAGACTGGCTATGCATCCAATCTGGAAGTAGCCTCGTTCCGCAAGCGTGCAGAGGACAACGGCTCGCCCGAGCCGCTTACCCGGGTCCATACGCCGAATACGGCCACTATCGAGGCCGTGGCAAGCTACGTCGGCGTCGCACGCAGCCAGACTGCCAAGATGGTCTTCTTCATGGGCGATTTCGGGGAGGAAGTGCCGAAGCGGATCGTCATCGGCCTTGTGCGCGGCGACATGGAAGTGAATGTGACGCAGCTCACGTACCTGTCCGGAGCGCGGGAGCTCGGACCGGCGGAAGCGGAGGACATCGAGCGCACCGGCGCTTGCCCCGGCTTCGCCTCACCCCGCGGCATCAACAGAGAATTGGCCACGGTCGTAGCGGACGACCTGATTGCCGAGAGCACGAATCTCGTGGTCGGCGCCAACGAAAAGGACTACCACTTCACGGGGGCCAACTTCGGACGTGACTACACGGCAGATGTCGTGGGCCCTATCGCCCTGGCGTACGACGGCGCGCCCGATCCCATCGGCGGCAAGCCGCTCAGCGTTGTTCGCGGCATTGAGGTCGGCAACATTTTCCAGCTGGGGACGCGCTACAGCGATGCGCTCGGCGCCACGTACACGGATGAAAGCGGCGTGGACCACCCCATCGTCATGGGCTCCTACGGCATCGGCGTGGGCCGGCTGCTTGCGTGCGTGGCTCAGGAATACGCGGACGACTACGGGATGGACCTTCCCATCTCGGTGGCGCCGTTTCATGTAACGCTCATCGTTCTTTCCAGGAACGAGGGCGTCAGACAAACCGCAGAGGCACTCTACCGCTCGCTCGAGGAGGCGGGAATAGAGGTGCTCTTCGACGACCGCGACGCCAGCCCGGGCGTCAAGTTTGCGGATGCGGACCTGCGAGGCATGCCGCTTCGCATTACGGTCTCGGAGCGTTCGCTCCGCCGCGGCGGCGTGGAGTTCGGGCGGCGCAGGGTTCGCAACCCCGAGATCATTGCGGTAGAGGATGCTCCCCGCCGCACCCGTGAAGCCGTAGACCAGCTTTTCGCCGACCTTGCCGAGCGAAAAGTCCCTACATGGCAGACAAGCTGCCACGCGGCATCTCCTGAGCCGCAAAGCGGATAAAGGCCTCCACGGACATCGCACCGCGGTTCTCTCCGCTTCGCAACCTGAGTGCGATGGTTTTGCCTTCCTTTTCGCGGTCGCCGATGACCAGCATGTAGGGCACCTTGGCGAGCTGGGCCTCCCGGATCTTGTAGCCCACCTTCTCGGATCGGTCATCGAGATGCGTGCGAAGCCCGGCTGCCCGCAATTCGTCCCGGACGGCGCGCGCATACGCCACGTGTGACTCCCCAATCGGCATCAGGCGCACCTGCTCCGGTGCCAGCCACGCCGGAAAGGCACCCCCGCAGTGCTCGATAAGAACGCCTATAAACCGTTCGAGAGAGCCGAACGGAGCGCGGTGAATCATTGCCGGACGGTGGCGCAGATCGTCTGCCCCAACATACGTCAAGTCAAACCGCTCGGGAAGGTTGTAGTCCAGCTGAACCGTCCCGAGCTGCCACTCTCGTCCCAACGCATCGCGAACCATGAAGTCCATCTTGGGACCGTAGAAAGCGGCCTCCCCGATGGCCTCATGCACATTGAGATCCATCTCCTGCGCAATGGCGCGCATGGATGCCTCCGCCTCGTCCCAGATCGAGGCCTCACCCGCGTACTTCCCTGCGATTGACGGATCCCGCAGCGAAAGCTGCACGCGGAATTCCTCAAAACCCAGGGTGCCGAGAACACTTAGCGCCAGATCCACGGCATCGGCGATTTCGTCCTTTACCTGGTCGTGCCTGCAAAAGATGTGCGCGTCATCCACGGTGAAACCGCGCACACGTGTCAGGCCACCCAGCTCGCCCGTTTGCTCGTACCTGTATACCTGCCCGAACTCAGCCAGGCGCACGGGGAGTTCGCGATAGCTGCGGCGCCGATCCGCGTAAATCTGGATGTGGTGCGGGCAGTTCATGGGACGAAGCAGGTAGCCATCATCCTCGTCCACCTGCATCGGCGGAAACTGGCTTTCACTGTAGTAGGGATAGTGCCCGCTGGTCCGGTACAATTCCAGTCGTCCGAGGTGCGGCGTGATCACCGGCTGGTAACCGCGCCTGAGCTGCTCACGCTTCAGGAACGCCTCAAGCGTATCCCGAAGGACGGCCCCTTTCGGCAGCCAGAGCGGCAGCCCCGGCCCCACACTGTTGCTGAAAGTGAAGAGTTCCAGCTGCCTGCCCAGCCGGCGGTGGTCCCGGGCCCGCGCCAGCTCCAACCGCTTGAGGTAGGCGTCAAGGTCGGTCCGGTTGCGCCAGGCGGTACCGTAAATGCGCGTAAGCTGGGGCCGCGCGGCATCGCCGCGCCAATACGCTCCGGCTACGGTGAGCAGCTTGAGGGCATTGGCCTTGATGTAGCCGGTATGCGGCACGTGCGGTCCG
This sequence comes from uncultured Rhodothermaceae bacterium, assembly GCA_964639665.1. Taxonomy (GTDB): domain Bacteria; phylum Bacteroidota; class Rhodothermia; order Rhodothermales; family Bin80; genus CAZXEU01. Next base: position 36,566 of record CAZXEU010000115.1, read on the forward strand.
CGGCACAGGTCGACAAAAGTGTCATGCTGGTAGACCGTGAGCGGCGCCTCCCTTTCTCCTACAATCTCGTCAATCAACTCCAGCTTGTACGGGTTGTCACGAAACAGGTCGCGCGCCTCTTCCGCTGTCACCTCGCGCACGGTGAAGGGATGGCGCCCCTTGGCGATTTCGCGCATGCGGGACTCTATCCACGCCAGATCATCCTCGCGCGGCGGATTCGGCATGTCGAAGTCGTAATAGAACCGGTCCTCAATGGGCGGTCCAATGGTAGGCTTCGCATCGGGGAACCGCTCCAGCACGGCCTGCGCCATGACATGCGCCGCGCTGTGGCGGATCCTGTATAACTGCGGGTCGTACCCGTCCGGAATCAGGGTGCCGGAGTGGTTCTGCATGCGCTTGACGGTTCTGAAAAACGGCCCCCAAAGACTACTTGCCGGCACCCGTGTTCCAGCCGGATGCCGCGTCCCGTGGAAGGCCGTGTCCCCATTGCGAGCAATTGCGGCTCTATGTGTAGTGCTTGCCGGCCCTGCGGTCTACGCACAGGAAGCGCCGTTTACGCTGGAGATGGTGATGAGCGCGCCCTTTCCCACCGACCTGACCGGCAGAAATGGTTCGTTTGCCTGGGTGGTAAACGAGCAAGGCGTTCGCAATATCCATATCGCCACGGCACCGGAATATGCGGCGCGCCAGGCGACGGCTTACACGGACGACGACGGGCAACCGCTGGGCGGCCTCGTCTTCAATGCATCCGGAGACACCCTGGTGTACGTCCGCGGGGGCGCGCCTAATCGGCTTGGCGAATACCCGAACCCGACGAGCGATCCTCGCGGCGCAGAGCGATCCATCTGGCGCGTGGCCGGAGATGCGCCAGTGAGGCTGGCCGAGGGCAGCAGCCCGGTACTTCATTCCGGCACGGTGGCCTTCCTGCACGATGGGGACGTATACACCACGAGCCTGTCCGGCAGCGCTGAGCCGGAAAGGCTGTTTTCCGCGCGAGGCACAATAGGCTCGCTCCGATTCTCGCCCGATGGCAACCATCTGGCCTTCGTCAGCCGGCGCGGCACGCACAGCTTCGTCGGCGTATTTGACATTCGTGCAGGGACACTTCGGTACCTGGCGCCCAGCACGGATCGGGACAGCAATCCTGTCTGGTCGCCGGACGGGGCGCGGCTCGCGTTCCTGCGTCTGCCTGCCGACTCGAGACAGACGCTATTTCGACCCGTGCTGGAGGGTGAGCCCTGGTCCATTGTGGTGACCGATGTGGCATCCGGCTCCTGGCGCACCATTTGGCGGGCCGACGAAGGGCCCGGAAGCGCCTATCGCGGCGTCTCCGCGTCCAGCCAGCTACTGTGGGCAGAAGGTGACCGCATTGTTTTTCCATGGGAGAAGGACGGCTGGACCCACCTGTACAGCGTATCGGCAGCAGGCGGCGGCGCCTTGCAGCTTACCACGGGCCAGTTTGAGGTCGAGCAGGTAACGCTGTCCTCCGATCGCGCGTCCGTCATCTACAGCTCAAATCAGGACGATGCGCACCGGCGCCACCTGTGGCGCGTGCCGACTACAGGCGGCATGCCGGAGGCCCTTACCTCGGGAGACGGCATCGAGTGGTCTCCCGTCGCCAACGCGCGGGACATGGCCTTTATTGGCGCAGGCGCAAGAGACCCGGCCCGCGTAATCCTGCACGCGCAGGAGCCGGTGTATCTCATGCCGCGCCCGGAATTTCCCTCGGCCTCGCTCGTTGTGCCGACGTCCGTGGACGTTACGGCCGCCGACGGACTGGTTGTGCCGGCACAGCTCTTTCTGCCAGCCGATCTCAGGGCCGGCGAGCGGCGCCCCGCAGTAATATTCTTCCACGGCGGCTCCCGGCGCCAGATGCTGCTCGGCTGGCACTACAGCGGATACTACAACAAGGCCTATGCCATGAACCAGTTCATGGCCGCGCTCGGATTTGTCGTGCTTTCCGTCAACTACCGCAGCGGCATTGGATACGGCATGCACTTTCGCGAAGCGCCCAACTATGGCAGCTCCGGAGGGTCCGAGTTCTTTGATGTCCTCGGAGCCGGCCTGTACCTCAAGAACCGGCCGGACGTGGCCCCCGACCGGATCGGGCTCTGGGGTGGTTCATACGGAGGCTACCTGACGGCACTGGGCCTGGCGCGTGCCTCCGACCTCTTTGCTGCCGGGGTCGATATTCACGGCGTGCATGACTGGAATCTGGGCATACGGAATTTCGATCCAGGCTACGAGCCGCTGGCCGTCCCTGAAGAAGCCCGCACGGCTTTCGAGGCCTCCCCCATGGCACATGTGGACACCTGGCGGTCTCCTGTGCTGGTCATCCACGGAGATGATGATCGGAACGTCGCCTTCAAGGAGACAGTCCTCCTGGTCGAAGCGCTCCGTGCGCGCGATGTGCACGTCGAGCAACTGGTGTTTCCGGATGAAGTCCACGGCTTCCTTACACACCGCAGGTGGATAGAGGCTTACGGCGCAGCCGCCGACTTCTTTCTGAGAATGCTGCTCGAGGGGCCATGACCGCCGATACGGTACGGCAGCATCTCGCGACGCGGGAAGATCCCGAACGGGCTGCCTTCCTGCAGGGCTTCTTCAAGACCGGCAAGGGAGAGTACGGGGAAGGCGACCTGTTCCGGGGCATCCGCGTGCCCGAGCTTCGCAGGATCGCCGCGCGGTACAAGGCGCTGCCGCTCGATGAGACGCTGCTCCTGCTGCAGTCCCCGATGCACGAGGACCGCTTCGTAGCCCTTGCCATTCTCGTGCACGCATTCCAGCGCGGAAGTGAGCACAGGAAGCGGGAGATCTACGCAGCCTATCTGGGCCACACGCGCTGGATAAACAACTGGGACCTCGTCGACGCGTCGGCGCACAAGATTGTGGGGCCGTATCTGTTGGACAAGGACCGAAGCGTGCTCACTGAGCTCGCGGCATCCGACAACCTGTGGGAGCGGCGCATTGCCATAATGGCCACGCTGCATTTCATTAAGGCAGGAGATTTTGCAGTTACGCTAAGCCTCGCGCAGACGCTGCTTCAGGATGCCGAACCGCTCATTCACAAGGCCGTCGGATGGATGCTGAGAGAGCTTGGCAAAAGGGACCGGGCGCTGGAAGAGCGCTTCCTGCGGGAGCACTACCGCGACATGCCCCGCACGATGCTTCGATACGCCATTGAACGCTTTGAAAAGACGCGAAGAAAGGCGTATCTCGAAGGAGCCATCTAGATGAGGCGGCTGTACTGTGAAGTGCTTTCTGCCGAGGCGCGCATCCGGCCCTACGTTCGGGAAACGCCGCTTATTCGGACACGCCCGCTCGGGCACTCCACCTTTCTCAAGCTGGAGAATCTGCAAGTCACGGGCTCCTTCAAGGCGCGCGGCGCCTTCAACAGGCTCTTGCTACTGAGCGACCAGGAACGGACGCGCGGCGTCCTGGCCGCATCAACAGGCAACCACGGGCTCGCGGTAGCCCACGCGCTTGAAGTCCTCGGCCTCGTCGGAACGATCTATCTGCCGGAAACGACGGATCCCGGCAAGCTCGCCCGCCTTCGGCAGTGCGCCGCGCCGCTACACCTTACAGGCCGGGACGGCGTGGAAGCCGAGCTGGCGGCACGGCGGGATGCGCAGGCCTATGGCCGCGTGTTCATATCTCCCTACAACGATCCGGCAATTGTCGGCGGCCAGGGCACAGTGGCTGTCGAGACGCTGCGCCAGAACCAGGATCTGGATGCCCTCCTGGTGGCGGTGGGAGGAGGGGGACTGATTGGCGGCATCGCCGCCTATGCGAAGGCTGCACGCCCCGGCATTCGCATTATCGGCTGCTCGCCGGCGGCGTCCGCGGTCATGCATGCCTCTGTGGCGGCCGGTCGCATAGTGTCGCCGCCGGTTCTGCCGACGCTGGCGGATGGAACCGCCGGAGGAATCGAAGAAGACGCCATTACCTTTCCGCTTTGCCGAGACCTTGTAGATGACTGGTTTGTGGCATCGGAGCCGGCCATTCGGGACGCGATGCGGTATCTTTACCGGAAGGAGCGTCTCGTGGTGGAGGGGGCCGCCGCCGTGGCGGTTGCGGTGCTGCTGCAGAATGCTGAGTATTTCAGGCAGCTGCGAGTGGCCGTGGTCATCTGCGGAGGCAATGTGGACATGGAACGCTTCCGAACCGTCGTGAACTGACCAATTGCACTCATGCGCATCGCCCTATTGCTCTTCCTGCTGGTCACCGGCTGTGCAGAAACCCCCGATAACGCATTCGATCCAGAGGCACGCCTGGTGGAGCTCGGCATAACGCTGCCCACGCCGCCTGCTCCCGTTGCCAATTACGTTCGGAGCGTCCACGCGGACGACTTCGTCTTTCTTGCCGGCCACGGCCCGCTGCAGGATGACGGCACCTACGTGACGGGCAAGGTGGGCCGCGACCTGACATTGGAAGAAGGCTACGAGGCAGCGCGGCTGACCGGCATTGCGCTTCTGGCTTCGCTGAAAGCGGAGGTAGGAGACCTCAGAAGGGTCGAGCGTATTGTGAAGGCCGTCGGTATGGTAAACGCCACAGACGACTTCACCGAGCAACCGAACGTCATCAACGGCTTTTCGGATCTCATGGTCGAAGTTTTCGGGGATCGGGGTCGCCACGCCCGCTCGGCCGTCGGCATGGCGTCGCTTCCTATCGGTATAGCAGTTGAGATCGAGATGGTTGTCCAAATCCGCAACCGGTAACCAACCTGTCATGAAAGACACCCTGACCATCATCGTTACCGCACTGCTTGTCGCATCGTGCGGACAGGAGCCGACCGAATCCGCTTTCGTCACCGTGCTTGGCTCGGACACGCTTGCTGTCGAATTGTTTAGCCATTCGCCCGAGCTGACCGAGGCCCGGGTCGTCCTGCGGACCCCTACGACACGCCTGTACGAATACAGGCTCGAGACCACGAGCGCTGGTCACTTGGTGCGCTATGAAGAAACGGTCTTTGATCCTCCAGGGGCTGCAGAATCCTCCGGACATGAGACGGTCACACTGGAAGGGGACAGCCTGGTCATGGAGGCCGAAGGCGAGGCGCCCGAGAAAACAAGCGGCCACGGCGGTGTGCTACCCTTCATCGACATGGTCCATTGGCCTTTCGAGCTCGCCCTGATGCGCGCACACGCAACCGGCAGCGACAGCGTGGTTCAGGACCTTCTTTCCGGCTCCAGTGTCAGGCCTTTTATCATCCGGCGGCTCGCAGCGGACTCGATGACAATCCAGCATCCTACGCGAGGCATCATGGGCGTGCACACGGACGCAGCCGGACACATTCTCCTGCTGGATGCAGCGGCCACGACACGCAAGCTGCGCGTCGTGCGCACAGCGGGGCTTGACGTGGATGCCATAGCCGAGCGCTTTGCTGCCCAGGACCGTGCAGGCCGGTCGTTTGGTGCACTCTCGGGGCGCGGTGCCGCCGAATCCCAGATCCACGGAGCGGCCATTTCCGTGGATTACGGCACACCGAGCAAGCGCGGTCGCGTCATCTTCGGAGGCATCGTGCCTTATGGAGAAAGATGGAGAACCGGAGCCAACAGGGCCACGCACTTTGCTACAGATCGCGACCTGGGCTTCGAGGCGCTGACGGTGCCAGCCGGCGAATATACCCTCTCCATGATACCGCAGCCTGATTCGAGCTTGCTCATCATCAATACGCAGACCGGACAGGGTGGCACAACCTATAACCGGGAGCTGGATCTTGGAAGGGTACCTCTGGAAAGAAGTGCCCTCACTGAACCCGTCGAGGTGTTCCGTATTTCGGTCGAGGAAACGGATTCTGGCGGAAGAATTCACTTTGACTGGGACACAACGCGCTTGAGTGCTGCCTTTGCAGTGCGGTAGCAGGTGCCGGCAAGCCTGTAGCCGAGCTGCACCTGCGTGCTGACCTCCATCTACGAAGCGGTCATCGCCTGGAGTCGCTTGCTGCGCGTCAGACCCCGGACATCTGGCGGATTTGCTCGCGGCTGAGGCCCTTATGCTGTCTTGCCATGCGGCAATGATTGGCGCTGGCCTCGCGGTACTTGTCGAAGTCACGGACTACCGCTCGGTCCGGCGTTGAAACGCATGCGGGCTAGTCCAATGCGACCTTCCGCTCGGCTGAAGCGAATTCAGGCCCGCCCGGCGTCGCGGGCGCAAGTGCAGCCCGCACCGGCGACTTTGACTTCTTCATCGAACCGGCGGAGCGATGCCAGGGCGCAGAAACCGCCTTTCGCGCTTCAAGGCGACGGTCCCACAAATTCTGATTGCCGGCGTGCAGGCAGCTGAGGCTCGTACGTACTGCACAAACTGCCCATTCCCCGGATCAATTGGCTGTCAAGGCAATTCAATGAAGTTAGGTATGTCTAATTATTAATTAAGGCAGGTATTATTCTTGATTAAGTCTTGGCTCATATTGACAATCATTGCTGCTACAGCCCTTCCGGCAAGCGCACAGACCACTGCGAACTGGCAGACCTGGACGGATGCCTGGTCCGACGCCACGGCCTCGAGCCTGCCAAAGCTGGTATATGTCAGAGCCGCATGGTGCGCCCCGTGTCGGAAGCTTGAGCGGGAGACGTTCAGCGACCCGGTAGTGGCCGAGCGCCTTCGGCGCTTCGCGCAAGCCAGGATAACGATCGACGACTTCGACAGCGTGCAGCGCCTCGGCGGGTACAGGCTGAGCGAGGCAGCCTGGGCAGCGCGCCTCGGAGCAGAAACAACGCCCGAGCTAATCTTGCTAGCGCCCGACGGCGCTATTCTTGCGCGTCGCAGCGGCTTTGTGCCAGCCGCCGGACTGGTGAGCATCCTGGACGCCGCCCTTGCGGAATCGGCAGAGCTCCGGTGAAAAAGCTCCTGTGCCTTATCATCGCGCCGTGGCTGTTGCAGGCGGCTTCGGCACAAACGGTCGTAGGCACGGTGACATCGGCCGGCGAGGCAGTGCCGCTGGCGACCGTGCGGCTTGCCGGTACGTCTTTCGGGACGGCCGCTGATGCCAATGGACGATTCCGACTTGAACTGCCGGAACCTGGCACGTACACCGTGGCCGTCAGCGCGGTCGGATTCGACCCGGCCGAACAGGTCATAACGGCGTCCGAAGGAGAAGCTGTGCAAATAGCCGTCGAGCTAAGTACGGCTACGTACGAGGCTGGTCTGGTCGTAGTTACCGGCACGATGCAAGAATCGGGCCTGCGGGAGTCGCCCGTGAAGGTGGACGTATTGCCTGCGCGATTTCTTGAAGCCGTCCCTTCGGTCAATATCATGGATGCCGTGGAGCGCGTAAACGGACTATATCAGCAGATAGACTGCGGCGTTTGCTACACCAACAACATCCGTATCAACGGCATGGACGGGCCCAACACGGCAGTCCTGATCGACGGCATGCCTGTCATGTCGAGCCTGGCTGCGACGTACGGCCTCAATGGCATTTCACCGATACTCGTGCGACAGATAGAGGTCGTGAAGGGCCCCACGTCCACGCTGTACGGCTCCGAGGCCCTCGGCGGCGTGATCAACATCCTGACCAAGAGTCCCATTTCGGCTCCGCGCCTGTCAACGAATGTCTTCTCCACAACGCACGCGGAAGCGGCCGCCGAGTTTGCAGCCGTGCCACTTCGGCAAGGAAAGGCCAGTGCACTGGTAAGCGGAACTCTCTTCCACACATTCGCCTACCACGACAACAACGGGGACGGGTTTTCTGACCGGCCACTGGAAACCAGAATGGCCGCCTTTGGCAAGGCCGAGCGTCTGGATGCCTACGGCTTCAGGCGAGCCAGTCTGGCCGCAAGGCTTTACTACGAGAACCGGGCCGCAGGCACAGAAAAGTTTCTGTCGGACGTGCGAGGCGTGCGGGGCTCCCCTGAAGTCTACGGCGAATCCATATATACACGCCGGGCCGAGCTCCTCGGCACGCTCGCCATCCGGCCGGGACTGCAGCTGCGCGCCTCGGGAGCCGTGCACCATCAAGACTCATTCTACGGCGAGGTCAAGTACGTGGCAAGTCAGGCTGATGCATTCGGCCAACTCCTCTGGACACCTGTTACCGAGGCAACATCTCTTGAGGGCCATAACCTCCTTGCGGGCGTCTCCGTTCGCAGCATGCGTTACGACGACAGTTCCGGCGCGACAGGGCGCTATGATGCGATGGGGCGGCTTATCGAAAACCGGCCGGACTTGCGCACCGTACCCGGTATCTTCGTCCAGGACGACTGGTTGCTGCACCCTTCGCTTCGCCTCCTTGCCGGAATGCGGGCGGACTACCAGCCACGCTACGGCCTGATACCCTCGCCGCGCGCTGCTGTAAAATGGCAGCCGAGCGAACTTTCGACCGTGCGTCTTAACTTGGGCACGGGCTTCCGGCTGGTGAACCTGTTTACGGAGGACCACGCCGCCTACACGGGCGGCCGTGCCACCCTAGTGCTCGAAGATTTGGCCCCTGAGCGAAGCGTCAGCACCATCCTGAGCCTGCGCCAGTTTATTGTCGGAGTCGGCGCTTCCGTCACACTGGACGCTGACCTGTTCTGGACCCGATTCTCCAACAAGATTGAACCTGATTACTCTGTGCCGGGGCAGATTCGGTACGCCAACCTGGATGGCCATGCCACCACGCAAGGCATGGCACTGCAGGTGCAGGGATCGCTCGGCAGTGCCCTGCGGTATTCTGTTGGCGGTACGCTGCTCAATGTCTTTGCGTACGAGGGAGATCATCGCCGGCCACTCGAGTTCGCTCCCGATTTTCAGGGCACCGCGACCGTTATCTGGCAGGCGCGAAGCAATGTCTCCCTAAGCTATACCGGCAGGCTTACCGGGCCGATGGCATTGCCGCAGTACGCACAGGAGACGCGAGCGCAGTATCGGGCTGCAACCGGCGCCCCTCTCCGCAGCACCTCACCGGTGTACGCCGTGCACAATTTGCAGCTCAGCAGGGATGTATTGTTCGGAAGCCGCCTCGCACAAGCCTATGTCGCCGTGGAGAATGCGCTGGGCTACAGGCAATCGAGCCCCGTCGTCGGCTTCTATGACGGAAATCCGGGCTTCGGCAAGTCCTTCGACACCACCTACGTCTACGGGCCTATCGAAGGCCGCCATTTTGGGGCCGGGATCCGCTTCATAGTTCCGTAAGCGCAGCCTGCTGCGGCTGATCCATTCCGAGAGCCCGCAATGCCGCCTCGGCATTGACGGTTCGTCCCGTCACGGCCGCATCCGGCCCCGCTGTTCCTGTCTCGTGCAGCGCGCTATACGCTCTCTCCGCGGTGACTTCCGGATCGAGTGCCCGCATGATGCCAACAAGCCCTGCCACGAGGGGCGCTGCCATCGAGGTCCCGCTAAGGTAGTCATACTGGCTTCCCGGATACGAAGAAAGGATGTCCACGCCTGGTGCAGCGATCGGCCTTTCAAGCGAGGCTACCGTATTCGAAAAGGACGCCTTTCGAAGGTTCTGATCCACCGCCGCTACGGCAATCACTCCGGCGATATTGGACGGAAAATGCCTCGCGGCATCCTCGTCCGCATTTCCTGCGCTGGCCACCACGATGGCTCCGCGCCGCTGCGCCAGCGCGATGGCCAGCACCAGTACGCGGGGGGGCTCGTCGGCGAAACTGCCCAGGGACATCGAAATCACGTCCACGCCAGCCAGCGACGCGTCAATGACGGCCTGTGCAATTTCCTCCAGCGTGCCAGATCCGTCCTCGCCGAGTGCGCGGTATGCGCCCAGCTGCACGAATGCACCATTCCAGTTCAATGAAGCGATGCCGCGACCGTTGTTCGTGGCAGCAGCCGCAATTCCCGCACAATGGGTTCCGTGGCCATTGACATCGGTCGAAGCACCTCCCGCCGACAGGACAGCCTCCAGGTCCTCATGCCCTGAATCGATGCCGGTGTCTACGATGGCAATCCGGGCCGTTTTCCGAGGCGCTGCGTCGACCAGCATGGCGTGCGCTTCATGGGCACGTATGGCCTCAAGTGCCCACTGCTCAGACACACGCGGGTCGTTTTCCAGATAGCGCGCCGCGGCTGCCTCACCAGGTGGCTCTCCTATGATCGGTACGGCTTCTACCTCGGCGTTCCAGGCCACGTAATCAACATTTTCCCGGTCCGAGCCCAGCGTGCGCATCAGTTTCCGCCCACTCCGCTGCCTGACGGTGAGCACAAACATCTGCGCCAGGTCCTCGCTCATGCTCAGGTCTACCGCCAGGAAGGCCTGTTCATACGCAGCATCGAAGCGATTCAAGACCGGGGCGATTTCCTCAATGCTGTCATCCGGACCCAGCTCCACCAGAATGGACGCCTGGCTGTAGACACCCAGCAGCCGTCCGGCCAGGTACAGCGTGCCCGCCACTGCGAGCAATCCCGCGCCAAGCGCAAAGAATGGCGCCGAGTCCAGCCGGGGCCTCCGGAGCGCCAGCCACGTGGCCGCGAGCACCAAACCAAGCCCCATATCCGTGAACATGGACAAGGTCACGGCAAAGAAGCCCCAGCCGGACAAAAGGCGTGCCACAAGACCCAATCCGACAAGCGCAAATCCGGCCAGCATGGGCCACGGATTGGCCTTCCGGCTAGACATGCCGACTGCAATGAGCAGAAAGGCAATGACGGGAATTACTGTGACCAGGTCCATTGCGGCGGCAGATACTTCAGGTCTAGAGGTACGAAGAGGCTCCACGCGTGTTGCAGGTGACGGCGCCTGCCGCGACGCAGCCTCCGTCGCTCATCCCGGCGTCCTGCAGGAATAGCCCGCCCAGCGTATATTTCGCCATCCTATCACTAAGAATCCATGGCTCACATTCTGGCCCTGGACCAGGGCACCACCAGCTCCCGTGCCATCGTCTTTGACCGCGCCGGGTCCGTCCTGGCCAGCGCGCAGAAGGAATTCAGGCAGATTTTTCCTCAGCCGGGCTGGGTGGAACACGATCCCTTGGACATCTGGCAATCGCAGCGGGAGGTAGCGCTGGAAGCCCTAGGGACCGGCCAGTTCTCGTCCCGGGACGTAGCGGCCATCGGAATCACCAATCAGCGCGAAACCACGCTGATCTGGGACCGCGAAACGGGTGCCCCAATCTACAACGCCATTGTCTGGCAGGACCGGCGGACGGCGGCCTTCTGCGATGCGCTACGCCAGGCAGGCCACGAGCCGCTGTTCCGGGAGAAGACCGGTCTGGTGCTGGATCCTTACTTCTCCGGGACGAAGATTCGCTGGATCCTCGACCACGTGCCGGATGCGCGCGCACGCGCAGACAGGGGTGAGCTGGCCTTCGGCACCGTGGATTCCTGGCTGTTGTGGAAGCTTACGGGTGTGCATGCTACGGACCCGTCCAATGCATCGCGCACACTGCTGTACAACATCGGCGACGGCCGCTGGGACGATGAACTCCTGGGATTGATTGGCGTGCCGCCTGCCGTATTGCCTGAGGTGCGCAGCTCCAGCGAGGTCTATGGGACAACCGATATTCTGGGCGGCACAACACCCATAGCGGGGATTGCGGGCGACCAGCAGGCGGCCCTGTTCGGTCAGGCCTGCTCCAGCGCGGGAATGGCGAAAAACACCTACGGAACGGGCTGCTTCATGCTGATGAACACCGGCGGCAGCCCCGCGGCATCGGCTAACAACCTGCTCTCCACGGTGGCCTGGCAGACCGGTGCCGGGCGTGCTTACGCACTTGAGGGCAGCATTTTCGTCGCAGGCGCCGTAGTGCAATGGCTGCGCGACAAGCTCGGCATCATCGCCAGCGCCGCCGAGGTGGAGAACCTTGCCCGGAGCGAGCCCGATAACGGCGGCGTGTACTTCGTTCCCGCCTTTGTGGGGCTCGGCGCTCCGCACTGGGATGCGTACGCGCGGGGCACGATTGCCGGTCTTACGCGGGGTAGTACGGCCGGACACATTGCCCGGGCAGCTCTGGAGAGCATCGCCTACCAGAGTGCGGACGTGATCGAAGCCATGGAGTCCGACAGCGGTACCCGGTTGCAGCAATTGCGTGTAGACGGTGGAGCAACGGCCAACAACCTGCTCATGCAGTTCCAGGCCGACTTGCTGGGTGTGCCCGTCGTGCGGCCTAGAGTCCGGGAGACAACCGCCCTGGGAGCTGCCTACTTGGCAGGCCTTGCCGTGGGATACTGGACGAGCGCGGAAGAAATCGGGGGGCTTTGGCAGGTCGATCGCACCTTCGAGCCCGACATGAGCGCTGACCATGCACATTCATTGCGCACGCGCTGGAAGAAGGCACTTTCCAGGGCCAAGGAATGGGAGAATAACTGACACGATACCCGATACGCCATGCATCCCATAATAGCTGAATTCATCGGAACGGCACTGCTTCTGCTTCTCGGAAACGGGGTGGTCGCCAACGTGGTGCTAAAGGATACGAAGGGAGCCGTGGCCGGCTGGCTTGCCATAACGGTAGGCTGGGGAATCGCCGTTTTTGTCGCTGTTTTTGTCGTGGCGGCCTACAGCGGCGCCCACATAAATCCGGCGGTTACGTTAGGGCTTGCCATCGCCGGCCAGTTTGGATGGGCCCAGGTCCCGGCCTACCTGGCAGGCCAGTTTGCCGGAGGCGCGGCAGGGGCCTTTCTGGTATGGCTGCACTACCGGGATCACTTTGACATCACGGAAGACGGGAATGCCAAGCTTGCGGCCTTCTGCACGGCGCCGGCCATCCGCAAGACGGGCTCGAACGTGATTTCCGAGGTGATCGGCACGTTCGTGCTCGTATTTGCCGTGCTTTATATCGCCGAGCCGGAGGTAGGGCTCGGGGCCCTTGATGCGATACCGGTGGGCCTTCTGGTACTGGCCATAGGCGTGAGCCTGGGCGGCACCACGGGCTACGCCATCAATCCCGCCAGGGACCTCAGCCCGCGCATTATGCACGCCCTGCTTCCCATCCGGAACAAGCGGGACAGTGACTGGAGCTATGCCTGGATTCCGGTCGCGGGGCCTGCTCTGGGCGGCATAGCCGCAGGCGCGCTGTTTCTGCTTCTTGGCGCGTGACAGCTTGTGGCGGCGATGCCCGGCGACTACGCCAGCGCGCAGCCGCCGTCGGAGCATGGTGCGATAGCACCGGTGGCGGGCACTTTCCTTGTCACGGAAGAGGCAGGCAGCGTATCCTCGCTGTTGCTTCGGCCGGCAGACGCCGCCTGGATCATGGCTCTCGCGCACGGCGCGGGCGCCGGCATGCGCCACGAAAACATGGAACGCATCGCGAGGGCGCTGGCAGCCGCAGGCATCGCTACCTTCCGGTACCAGTTCCCGTTCATGGAGCGAGGCGGCAGGGGGCGGGATTCGCGGCGTGTAACGTTGGATACCGTCCGCTCCGCCGTCGCAGGCGCCCGCATAGCGGCACCAGACCTGCCGCTGCTTGCGGGAGGTCATTCGTTCGGAGGCCGCATGACTTCCCTTGCTGCCAGCTGCAGCCGTTTGCCGGACGTTCAAGGCCTTGTGCTTTTCGCCTTTCCACTTCATCCTGCCGGCAAACCCTCAGTCCATCGCGGGGCCCATCTGCGGCAGGCTTCCGTGCCCATATTGATGTTTTCTGGCACTAGGGACCGGCTCGCGAATCGCCAGCTGCTCCACCAGGTCTGGAGGCCCCTGGGCTCGCTGATCACCCTGCACGAAATGGAAGGCGCGGACCACAGCTATAGGCTTCGGCCGCGCGGGCGCCCAAGAGGTGCCGATGTTTTCGTTGAAATGGCATCCATTGTTTCTACTTGGACACAGTCCCGGCTACTACCCCGTCCGGGCACTGCCTGAGCGCAGCGCGGCATCGGGGTTCACATTTGCCATGCCGCGACTTTGGAACGCCAGCCTTGTGTACTTGGCCGCTCCGTAGGGTATACTATCTAGCTAATTCTTGCCATGCGGATCAAGTCGCTCCATTTGGAGAATTTCAAGGCCTTTGGTCAGCGGGCCATTGTCCCGATGGCGCCGATTACGCTCATTTTCGGTGAGAACAGTGCTGGCAAGTCGACCATTCTGCAGGCGCTGCACCTGCTAAAGCAAACGCACGAGAGCAGGGACCCTTCTGCTATTCTCAGCCCTTCGCTTGATCAAGGAATAGTGGACCTCGGCAGCGTTCCAGAATTGTTGTTTGATCATGATGCGGGCCGGACGCTAAAGATTCGAATCGTGTTCGACTTCGATTCCGATCCACTTGGATCCACGATGCGCCTTTTGCGACGCATTTCTGGAGAATCGCCTGACCCGCCGAGCTGGGAGGCCGGGGGTTTGGAACTGCATTTCGAATACTCGGCTGAAAGCCAGTCTGTATCGGTATGCGAGGTGCAGGTCGTTAATTCGGACGCGGAACCAATTGCCCGCTTTGAGCGCCCTGGAAGCTCTTCCGATGGCTTGATTTCATTCTGGTGGAAAGTTTACGATCACCCCAGATTTCATCCAGCTTTCCGTCCAGAGCATGATGCGAAAAGATACTCTGGCCCAACGTCCCATTGCTTGTTGCAGTGCACGGTCGTTACGAAGTCCAGGGAGTTTTGGAAAGAATCATTCGAGTTCGCGACAAACAACCGAAGCCAAATAGTATCCGACTTGAAGTCTGTGCTACATCAGTTGCGTGATCGCGGGCTTGACGCAGACGACAAGTGGGAGGAAATGTTCGATGGCAGATTAGCGTATCTCGGTGTGCAAGGACTTGGGGCTGCAATAGATTTTTACGAGAGCGATTTTACGCTTGGAGACTTTATATCGCGGATGGGCCGGCAACAGGTCGGACACATAATTGGTGTCGAAGGCTTTACCAGAATAGACTACACGGGGGTCGACGAGTTGTGGGGGCACTTTCCGGAGACCGGCCTTCCGAAGCAGACCGACGGGGATGGCGCGATAGAAGACGTGCGATCACTCGCTTGCTATTACGGTTCTCATCTAAGGACACTACTGGGCAGGATTCTGGCAATTGGGTCTTACCGGGATCCTCCGAGCCGGTGGTTCAATTATGCAGGTTCGATACCGCCTGATGTTGGCTACAAGGGGGAAGGCGTATCGGACATACTCTTTGGAAACCCTGAGCTGGTTGCGAGAGCAAACGATTGGCTGCAGCGCTTGGATACGGGCTACGAACTGCACGTAGCAACCGCCAGTACTCGGTACAGCCACCTTTACGAAGTCCGCCTAAGAGACCTGCGTCGCAAGAAGCCAGTAGATGTTAGTCTCAAGGATGTAGGCTTCGGTATCAGCCAGATATTGCCGGTAATTGTACAGTGCGTGACACAATATGGCAGAATTATCTCAATTGAGCAGCCTGAGGTCCACGTGCATCCTCGTCTTCAGGCGAATCTTGGCGACCTGCTTGCCGAATCCATCCAGGAGCCAAGGTCCAACCAGTTCATAATTGAAACCCACAGCGAACACCTAGCCTGAATTACCGCGGGGCGTTTGGAGGGTGCACAGTTCGAGGGCATTCTACGTGAATCTGGCCTTAATAGCCAGCATATTGCCTTTCGGATTGCATTGATTGTGTGAAGGTATGAATACTTTGCCACTCTTATAGACAC
>CAZXEU010000116.1:0-21911 GCA_964639665.1 uncultured Rhodothermaceae bacterium
GCTTCGGCCTGGGCGAAGTCCGTGTTGACGGTAAGGTCCAGCGTAATGTCATTGGTGAGGCCATACTTGAGGTCCACACCCGCCTGCAGACTGCGCTCGGCGCGAGCGCCGCCGGTTACATCCTGCGCCCCAAGGCCAAAGGGCGTGATGTATACAGGATTGCGCGGCCGAATGCCGGTAAGGACGATTTTCTTGGCCAGGGAGGGTTTGAGGAATGCCCAGTCGGCAATCGACGGCACGGGCGGATACACGACCCGCTCGGTCTTGCGCGCCACCTTCCGCTGCAGTGTGATGCCCATTATGACCTCTCCTTCCCGGTCCTGAAAACGCAGGCTGGAGAACGGCACCCGCATTTCCGCGAACCAGCCCTCGGCTGTAATCACGGTCTCGACATCCCAGAAGGTATTGAAGTCTCCGTTTATCCAGCCGCCGGAGGCGATGCCGCCGCCGCTGGCATCGTTGGAGATGGCGGCATCCTTGCGGATGCCTTCCGGTGTCGTCGTAAACAGGACGGCCGTCTCGTTGTCGTTGAAGGTGTCGAGAAGAATCTCAAAGTGATCATCGCCGCTGAGACGATCCCGGTACAGCGTATTGGCCCGTATCCCGTCCGGGTTGCTGTCGAAGGCGCGCAGCGCAAAGTAGATATGGTCGTGGTCGTAGGCCACGAGGAATTCCGTGCGCTCGGTGGCGGCAGCGCCGTTGTCCGGCTCATACTGGACAGGAATCCAGGGCGCGACGCCGTCCCAGGCCGGCTCGTCGCTCATGCCGTCGATGTGAACGGGCCCGTTTATCTGCGCCAGTACGAGAGGTGCACCGTCCTGGGCGCCCGCCAGGAGCGGGAGGACGCCGGTGAGCAGCGAGGCAACCGCTATTCTGTACTTCATCGGATCACCGTGCAGGAAACGGTCCGGGCGACAGTATCCGGACGTCAGCAGCTAGCGGGACAGCGATGAGCTCTCGCATGGCATGCACTCGTCACGGCAAGCCTAAAGTACGCTTCGGCGGCCATTAAAGAAGAAAGCGGCTGCGCCCCTCGCATGCCAGGGAGAACGCCGGTGCCGCGGCAGCGTTTTGTAGGGCGATTGCAACTGCCGGCCCTATGCACGGAACCATTGCCGATATCGCCACCAGGACTCCGCATGCTCCATTGCTGCGGAAGGTGGGCTCGCTGGCCGAAGAGCGCGGCATTGAGGTCTATGCCGTCGGCGGCCTGGTCCGGGACATGTTGCTCGGCCGCGATTGGACCCAGGACCTGGATTTCCTCACGGTTGGCCAGGGCACGGGTATTCGGCTGGCGCGCATTGCGGCCCGTGCAATGGGTGGAAGCACCGTGCACGTGTATGAGAAGTTCGGTACCGCCGCCATCCGGGTTCCGCGGGCAGAGGGTTCCCCGGTGCTGGAATTTGTCGCGGCGCGGCGCGAGAGCTACCGCCGGCACTCTCGCAAGCCGGTGGTCGAGAACGGTACGCTGGAGGACGACCTGCTGAGGCGCGACTTCACGGCCAATGCCATGGCCATGCATCTGGCCCGCGAACGGTTTGGAGATCTGATTGACCCGCACGACGGCAGGCGAGACATCGAACGCCGGGTGCTCAGGACGCCGCGGCCGCCCGGGCAGACGTTCGCGGACGATCCGTTGCGCATGGTCCGCGCGGCCAGGTTTGTGGCCCAGCTCGATTTTGCCATTGATGCGGACGTACAGCAGGCCATGCGCGCGGAAATGCATCGCACCAGGATTGTCAGCCAGGAGCGCATCACCGAAGAGCTGGAGAAGATGATGCGCACGCGCGCGCCTGCGGCGGGATGGCGCTGCCTGGACGAGACCGCACTGCTGCCGCATGTGCTGCCCGAGCTTGCCGCTCTAAAGGGAGTGGAGACCGTCCGCGGACGCGCGCACAAGGACAACTTCTACCACACGCTCACCGTGCTCGACAACGTCGCGCAGGCGACCCGGAAGCTCGAAGAGGAGCGGGATTACTGGCTCCGCTGGGCGGCATTGCTGCACGATATCGCCAAGCCTCGGGTAAAGCGGTTTGTACGGGGCACGGGCTGGACCTTTCATGGACACGAGGATGTTGGCTCGCGCATGGTGCCGAAGCTGTTCCGCCGGCTCAGGCTGCCACTGGATGAGCGGATGGAATTCGTGCGGAAGCTCGTGGCCCTTCACCACCGCCCCGTGGCGCTCGTGGACGATACGGTCAGCGACTCCGCGGTCCGGCGCCTGCTCTTTGATGCGGGCGATGACCTGGATTATCTGATGATGCTGGTGCGCGCGGACATTACTTCACGCAATCCGCACCGGGTCAGGCGCTACGTCCGCGCGTTTGACGAAGTGGAAGAGAAATTTGCAGAAGTGGAGGCAAAGGACCACCTTCGCAATTTCCAGCCGCCCGTGGACGGAAACGAAATCATGCAGGTAATCGGCATCAGCGAAGGCATTGCCGTAGGCATCATAAAGGATACGATCCGGGAAGCCATTCTGGAGGGTGAGATCCCCAACGAGCACGGCCCCGCATCTGATTTGATGATGCAAATCAAGGACGAAGCACTGCGCCGGGGCGAGCTGTTCGACGAGTTTGCTCGCGGCCTGCACCGCAGTGAGCGCAGGGCGATGGGTGCCATCAAGGAGGAACTATTCCGGGGAGATGTGCCCGCGGATCCAGCCAAGGCGCGCATGTACCTTACGGCAATAAAGGACCGGGCGCTGTCCCGGGAAGAAGAGGGTGGCCGGGCCTGCTTGGTCACGTAGGCCGTACGTCCCAGGTCAACATCTGCTCAATTGTTGCGTAATCCTCTTCACCTTCAGGATCGGTGAAGGAGTAATCCCCCAGTGTTGTCCGCTGGATAGGGCCCAGGCGCTTCCATAGCATTCCCTCCTGATCCATGAATTCCTGCGGGAACGGACTGCGCACACGGTAAGACGGATGGTAGGACCTGTAGGTGATGTGAGCCTGGTGAAGGGCCGCTCTGCGTGCACCGGGCCTGGTCGTGCTCTTGCCCGCCACCCGAAAAGGCGAAACGGTAATCGATGCCTGCACGTACCCGTCTTCCAGATCCGTGTATTCCGGGCGCATCACTTCGAATTCCTCGGGATGCGGATAAGCGCTGCGCTCGTTCGTATCTGGCATGTCTTGCCTGCGTATTGGGGGCTCCATACAACGAACGATGCTGCGCCAGGATTCAGCATGCAAGCGGAGCTGCTGTCTCCAGCTTTTGCACATGGAATGCGTTAGCTCGTGGATAAGATGTTGGCTGAATGTGGGCCTTGACGTACACTTGCAATAACGGCGATTGGGTATATGAGTGCGGTTCTGAAGGAAAGCGGCCACGCCCGGCGCCCGTTTCTTAACGGACAGTCGATTCCCCCAGTAGTCATATTGTGGGCCGTTTTGGGCGCCGAATTTGGGGATCAGTCCCCACAACTGGGGCATTTCATACTCATATATGGCGAGTATGGCTATCCAATTCCCCACAAGTGTAGACCAGAGGGACTCCGGATTGCGGGCCTGGGACATGACTTGCCAGGTCGCTTCGCTTTGCACTTGCATAACGGCGATACAAGTACTTTATTAGAGTGACACTCTGCCCGGTTTCGTAAAATGATGCCGGGCTGTCGCCCAATGGAGCCAAAGACGAGCGAAATCATGGAAAAAGGCCAGACAGTGGCAGCAGCCACAACCCCGTCCACAGCAATGGCTGGCGGACTCTTCGCCGATGAAACCGCGGAAGGGCAGCCCGACGTTACGCGGGGTCTGGCCATCAAGCGCGTCTTCTCCACAGAGGGCGAGAACGCCCTTGATTCCGTTGAATGGCAACAGCGCGATGCCGCAATAAGGAATCCGGCCGGGGAGGCGGTCTTCGAGCAGGAGGGCGTGGAGTTTCCGGGAAGCTGGAGCCAGCTCGCCACCAACGTCGTGGCCTCGAAGTACTTCTATGGCGATCTGGCGCAAGCACATCTGGATCCGGATGTCGGCGGACGGGAGCGTTCACTGCGGCAACTGATCCACCGGGTTACGCGAACCATCGCCGACTGGGGCACAAACCAGGGCTACTTCGCCAGCGCTGAGGATGGTGAGTGCTTCTTCAATGAGCTGACCTGGCTGTGCACGAATCAGTACGGCAGTTTCAATTCACCCGTATGGTTCAACGTCGGCCTGCATACCAGGTACGGCATTCGGGATACCGGCGGCAAGACCATCCACGCGTGGGACGAAGGAAGCAAGTCTGTCGTCACAGTGGATCCGTACGAGCGGCCGCAAGCTTCGGCGTGCTTCATCATTTCCATTGAGGATTCGATTGACAACATCTGGCAGCTCATGGCGGAGAGCGCGCGGCTGTTCAAGTTCGGCTCGGGCGTGGGTGCAGACTGGTCGCCGCTCCGATCGAGTTCGGAAAAGCTGTCGGGAGGCGGGCAGCCCAGCGGGCCGGTCAGCTTCATGCGCGTGCAGGACGCCACGGGAGGCACCATCAAGAGCGGAGGAAAGACCCGCCGGGCTGCCATCATGCAGACGCTGAAGATCTGGCACCCGGATGTAGCGGAGTTCATCGACGCGAAGCAGGCGGAAGAGCGCAAGGCCTGGGCTCTCATCGAACAGGGATATGACGGCAGCTTCAATGGCCCGGCCTACGGTTCGGTGGCCTTCCAGAATGTCAACCAGTCTGTACGCGTGACCGACGAATTCATGGATGCGGCCGAGCGCAAGGACAGCTTCGCCCTGCGTTCCGTGACCACGGGAGAGACGGTCAGGCACGAGCAGGCGGATGTTCTGCTGCGCCAGGTGGCGGAGGGTACGCACGTATGCGGTGATCCGGGCATGCAGTATGAGGATACCATCCAGAAATGGCACACCTGCAGCGGTACCGGTCCCATCAACTCGAGCAATCCCTGCTCCGAGTACATGTTTCTGGATAATTCGGCCTGCAATCTTGCAAGTCTCAACCTGCGCAAGTTCCAGACGGAGGACGGCAACTTCGACGTGGAGCGCTTCCGCGCTGCCACGCGCATCTTTATCACGGCGATGGAGATCCTGGTCGACAACGCGGGGTACCCCAGCGAGCAGATCGCCCTGAACAGCCACAAGTACCGGCCGCTGGGCCTGGGCTTCGCCAACCTGGGTGCGCTGCTCATGTCGATGGGCCTGCCCTATGACAGCGACGAAGGACGTGCGGTGGCGGGCGCCATCATGGCCATCGAGCACTGTGAGGCTTACGCCCGAAGCGCAGAAATAGCGGCCAATCCCCGCATCGGTCCCTTTGACGGATACGCGGCCAACAGCGATTCCATGCTGAACGTCATGCGCATGCATCGCGACAGTGCGCTCGAAATCGACGCCAGCTGCCCCGCATATCTCAAGACGGCGGCCGTCGAGTCTGCCGACAGAATGGTGGCGTTGGGCGAGCGGCACGGCTACAGGAATGCGCAGGCCACGGTGCTGGCGCCCACCGGTACCATTGCCTTCATGATGGATTGCGATACGACGGGAATCGAGCCGGATATCGCGCTGGTCAAGTACAAGCTGCTGGCCGGAAAGGGTGACGGGACGCTGAAGATCGTGAATCGAACGGTTCCGGAAGCGCTCGAAAAGCTCGGCTATGCTTCCGAGGCTGTGGAAGACATCCTGGCCTACGTGGACAAGATGGATACCATCGAGGGAGCTCCCGGACTCAGGGAAGAGCATCTTCCCGTATTTGACTGTGCATTCAAGCCTTTCCAGGGGACCCGGAGCATTCATCACGCGGGCCACATCAAGATGATGGCGGCGTGCCAGCCGTTCGTATCGGGCGCGATCTCCAAGACGGTCAACATGCCGGAGGACGTAACCGTCGAGGAGATTGCAGATGCCTACCTGCAGGGCTGGAAGCTGGGCTTGAAGGCACTGGCCATTTACCGCGAGAATTCCAAGCGAAGCCAGCCGCTTGCGACTTCAGAAGGCGGTAACACGAAGGGGATTGCGACTGCGGCGACCAATGGCGAGGCGAAGGAAGCGCTTGAAGTGGTCGAACGGATCGTCTTCAAGCCCATCAGGAATCGATTGCCGGATGAGCGGCCTGCGCTCACGCACAAGTTCAGCATAGCGGGTCACGAAGGGTACCTGCACGTCGGATGCTATCCCGACACCGAGATGCCGGGTGAGATTTTCATCACGATGGCCAAGGAAGGCTCGACCATTTCCGGGTTGATGGATGCCTTCGCCACGAGCATTTCCATAGCGCTGCAGTATGGTGTACCACTCTCGGACCTGTGCCAGAAGTTCAGCCACATGCGGTTTGAGCCAAGCGGATTCACGAACAACCGGTCGATTCCGATGGCCAAGTCCATCATGGACTACATCTTCCGCTATCTCTCCCTGAAATTCATCGGCTCCGTGCAGCCGGACAAGGAAGAGGAAGACGTGGTTACGGGAGTATCTCGCGTGGTCAACGAGAGCGGGCCGGCTGCCGATGAAGCGCAGATGTCGTTGCCATTTCAGGATGAATCGGTAGATGTGGGGCAGCTGCTTTCCGTCATGTCCGGCAAGGAAGAGCTCGCGGTAGCCGAGAATGCTGCGCTGTCTTCCGCGACTGCTGCCTATCAGAACCAGGAGGATGCGCCTCCGTGCGCCAATTGCGGTGCCATCACGGTGCGAAGCGGCGCGTGCTACGTGTGTACGCAGTGCGGCAGCTCCAACGGTTGCGGATAGCTACTTCCGGCCGCATGCCGGCTTGATTTCGGTCCAACAGGCGCGCGCGAGGCGCTGGTCGCCGGCCGTGCAGGTTCGGCCGCTACGCTGCAGTGGCCTCTGAGGCAAGCAGCATACGAGGATAATCGGGCAGCTCTTCCGGTTGCTGCAGCTAATTGGCCGTGCCGTGAGGGCTGAGCCGGGTGCCCGCGCCGTCGACCGGGGATACCAGCCACAAGCGCTTTCAGGGCCCAGTAAGGATTCACAAACCGGTCGCCGGGCGATGGGCCGTTTGAACCATGGGCATCGGATCACACGCCACAGACTCACTGCAACAGTACACCGGTTGACGGGCTGTTCAGAATTGTCTACGATATTGATGCCACTCTGCCACAGAATACCATGAGATCTCTCGCAATACTGGCCGCTTTCTGCGTCTTCCTGTCGCTATCCCAGGTCGCGCGCGCACAAATCCAGGTTTCAGGGACCGTCGTATCCAGCGAAACGCACGACCCCCTTCCGGGCGTAACCGTCGTGATTGACGGTACGCTTACCGGGACGATAACGAACCAGGAAGGGGCATTTGAGATTTCCGTTCGAACCGCGGACGACGTACTGGTCTTTTCGTTTGTCGGCTACCGGACGCAGCGTTACGCGGTGCGTTTGGGACAAGCTGCAATCGAGATTGAATTGGAGCCCGATGTCGTCAGGCTCGAAGAGATCAGTGTCGTTGCGGACGAGCTCCGAACGTTTGCCAGTAACGTTGTATCCGAGCCGATGCTGCGGCAGCAACCTGCAGTCGCTAGCGTGGCGGGCGTGGTGGACAACTTGCCCGGCGTGTCCGTGCAGGAAGGTGATTCCTACGGTCTGGACGACTGGTCGAGCAGCGTTGCCATGCGCGGATACCAGGTCACCATAACCGATGTCCAGATCGGAACCACCGTTGACGGCTTGCCCAATGGGACGTCCGATTACTGGAGTGGAGCGAAGGCGGGCAGGTTCGTTGACCCGGCCAACCTGGGAGCCGTCGAAGTATCCCAGGGTACGGCCGACATTGCGTCGCTATCAGTAGAAGCCCTTGGCGGGACAATTCACTATCGTACGCGGGACCCGGCCGATGAACGCCTTTATGCTGTTTCGGCTACAGTCGGGGAGCACGATGCCAAGCGCATTGCCATGCGCATTGATACCGGCCCGATTCTGGGCGGAAAGGCGCATTCCTGGGTATTCGCGACCAGGCAGGAATCGTCAGACTGGGTACAGGGCTCCGCCCGCAATGAACGGGAGCACGTTGCCGCCAAGGTCGCGACAAGCCTCGGGTCCACGGCCCTGACAAGCTACTTCTCGCATGACCGTATCCACGAGGATGTTTACCAGCGCCTGTACAGCGACGCGGATTTCAGGGCCAATCCGCGGTGGGACCGGCTGCTGGGTGACTGGCCAGGCGTACCGTACCTGAATCAGTTCTATCGGCCCGGCTGGCAGACGCGGCGGAGCAACACATTTGGTTACGTCAGGGCAGATAATCAGAACGAGGCCGGGATTTCAACTACGATTAGCGCTTACTTCCACTTCAACCGCGGCAGGGGAGACTGGCTTCCGCCGTACATCGTGGATGTAAGAGATGACGGCGGCGGGCCGGAGTCGGAGCTGGTAGGCGGACCTACGGTCCGGGGCGGCGAACAGCTTGGCGTGATACGATTCGTCGACCGCGCCGGCGCGGCGGTAGCTCCAGTGGAGGGATGTACGTCTTCCTACATTTTCAATTACTACGGTGCGGGGGGGCCGGAAGTTGATCCGGGATGTCATCCGGGGGCAACGGCCGTGCAGTCGTACCGCCATAGCCACTATGGCAAGGATCGCTTCGGCCTGTCCGTCGATGAACAATGGGTTTCCAGTATAGGGGCCGCCACGAATTCGCTTCGCTCCGGTCTCTGGTATGAGCGTTCAACGCGCCACCTGGCGCGCGACTGGCACAGGATTCTGGACCCGGCATTGAGCATGCGGTGGGACGAACGGGCCTACTGGCACCAGTACGAGTGGGGTTTTCCGCAGGCGGTGACCAGATACTATGTAGAGGACAAGCTCTTTGCGGGTCCCGTTACCGTGACTGCGGGCGTGAGGCAGTTTTTCGTCAAGGTCGAACGTGAGGACCGGTTCGGGGCTGCGCAGGATCTGGCCGTGGAATCCGATTCCGATTTTCTCCTCTCCGGAGGCGTCACGTACGAGCCGCCGGTAGAGGGCTTGCGCGTGTTTGCCGGCTATGCCCAGAATTTCAAGGCCATCGGCAGTACGCTGCTGGAGGTGCCGGGAAGAAGTCTGGATGAACTGGAGCCTGAATCGGCCTCCAACATAGATGTCGGATTGCAGTACTCGGGTAGCCGAATGGCGTTGAGTGGAACCTGGTATACTTCCGACTTCAAGAACCGGATCTTTTACCTCGGACCGCAGACAACTGCGGGGCCTAACTACCTGATTCCAGGAGGAGGCGCCTATTTCAATGCCGGAGGAATTAGCGCCAGCGGCATTGAGCTGGCCGCGACCCTGCAGCTGCCGCACCAGCTGTCGCTTTACAGCAGCTTTACGCTGAACAGTTCGGAGTACACGGGTACAGGCGATCCTCTGGTTGACGCGAGCCAGGGCATTGCACCCGGCAGCGACGTCACAGGTCTTCCCAACCGGCTTTGGGCCGTCGCACTTGATCGAACGGGACCGCTTAGCGCCGGTGTCTCGGCCAAGTACACGTCAGAGCGGCGCGTAAGTCTCGCGGCCGATTGGTACGCGGACGCCTACTGGATGGTGGACGCGTACGTCATTCTCTCGGGGGAGGCCCTGGGTCACTTGCTGCGCTCGACAGAATTCTCGCTAGTAGCCAGCAATCTTCTGAACACGACCTACCTGTCGACCATCACCGAAAACGCGGCGTGGCTCGGAGGACCGAGGACGATCTCGATGACCACGACCGTCACGTTCTAGAGCGATCGGCAGCTGCCACCGACTGCAAGGGCCGCGCGCAGCGCCCCGGCTCTCTTGCTCCGTCGTGCCCGAGGCGGAGCCTCAAGCTACTGATTGCACGTGCCACCTCGGCGCATGTCAAGCTGAAGAGCCATGCATGGCAAGTAGATGACATTCCTGTCGGCCCGTGGGCAGTCGGCGCCGGTTGTGCGCGGGCTGAGCGGCTGCATTCCGGATGGTATCGGCGGCACGATCATGGTTTGCCGGGACATGCGCGGAATTCGCCGGGCCCGGAATTTGGGCAGTCGCATGTCTGCAATGCCTTGCTGATTCCGGACTGGCCACGAGGATCCGAGAGGCGGGCCTGCCAGTCCGGGCCCAGGGTCAGGATCGGGACGACGAGGCCAGGGCGCCGGCTAATGGACTCTGAGTGCGATGCCCGGTCCGGCGTGCCCGACTCGGACAAGCGCCCTAATGACTCGTTCTTGCCGGTGCCGATAATGCCTCTTCCAAGCGCAAGGCCTGGCGGACCATCCGTGCGATCCGCTGATCCGTATGCAAATGGCGGACTAGGAGCAGCCGGTCCGGCCGCGCTGTCTACGGGAAAGTCAGGTTTTCGTAGTAGACGAGCCCTCCGCCCAGTCCCCCGCTAAACAGGTCGAGATCGCCGTCGCCATCAATGTCGGCAAACTTGGGAACTGCGTAGATCGGAAGGGGAATGTCAAGAGGGCCGGTATCCTCGAAAAGCGGCAGCTGCGCGGTACCGTTGTTTCTGAACAGCTGGGCACTTCTGCCTTCCCGTCCAACAATCAGGTCCATGTCACCGTCCATGTCCAGATCCGCGAACGTCGGGGTGCTCCTCCGGCCAACATCTATGCCTTCAAACTTGTCGCTCACCAGCTCGAACGCAGGCTCGGCCGCATCTCCGACGTTGCGGTAAAAGTTCAGGTCCCCGGAAGATTCACCGACAAACAGGTCCATGTCGCCATCTGCGTCGATGTCCACCAGCGCCGGCGTGGAATTGCTGCCTCTGGTAAGCTTCACGTAGCCGTCCTGCACGAGCGTGAAGGCAGGACTCGCAGGGCTGCCATCGTTACGGAAGTAGGCAATACCCTTGTTCCAGGTGCCGGCCAGCATGTCCAGATCCCCATCGGCATCGAGGTCCGCGATGGCCGGAGCGTAGTGAAAGCGTCCGGTTATGTCCAGCCGGCCCCTAAGTACGAAATCGGGGTCGCCTGCGCCGCCCTGATTCTCGAAGTGGTAGATGGCCGCGGTGTCGAAGGCATCCGCTTCGATCTTGTTTGAAAGCAACAGGTCCAGGTCGCCGTCAGCGTCCAGGTCCGCAAAGGTCGGTATGGTCTCCGCTCCAATGTCGATGGATCGCAGGAACGTTCGCGTTCGTAGCGTGAATTCCTGGCCATCTGCTTCGAGGAAATAGAGGTTTTCGGCCGAGGTGTGGTTCGGATTGAAGGCACCGCCAAGCACGCCCACAAACAAGTCCTCGTCGCCGTCGGCATCAATGTCCGTGAAAATCGGGGCGTTGTATCCGCTCGTGCTCACGGGGTTTTCCGTAGGGAATGGCAGCGGCTCTCCCCGCAGGCTAGGCTGCTCGCACGATCCCGTATTTGGAATCAGCAGCACGCCAGGCTCGAAGAAGTCTCCCCAGAAAAGGTCCAGGTCTCCGTCCTTGTCCACGTCATGAAAAGTCATCGTGTTGGCACCGTGCATCGTCCCGAATTGCGACACGATCTCAATGTCTTCAAATCGGTCGGTCACCAGCCTGAAGCGCGGTATGTCACGCTCGTCCCTGCCGATGGACTCGTAGCGCCGCACCGTACCGTCCACGCGCCCCACGAATAGATCCATCCGACCGTCGCAGTCCAGATCCGTGAAATGCGGGATGTTCTGCCGGTCTGCAAACAGGGGCTCACCGTCCGCGTCGCGCAGCGAGTCCGCATCCGGCACGAATCGGGGCGCCGTTGGCGAGCCCTCGTTGCGAAACAGCCGGACGTAGCTGTAAGGCATTTCTCCCAGCAGGTCGAGGTCTCCGTCGTCGTCAAGGTCTACGAACCGGTACCACTCGCCTACGTCAAGTCCGAGGTACTGGTCCGTTCGCCAGACAAACCGGGCCTCCGACGGGCTGCCCACATTCTCGAAGAACTTGATCTCTCCCGTCAATTCCTGGACAAACAGATCGTGATCGCCATCTCCGTCAACATCCGCGAATTGGGGCCGTGGAAGATTGAGCCCGCCCATGAACGCATGCTCCAGAACGCCACCCGAGGAGTCCCGTACCACGAACGGGTATGCGCGGTGCTCGAATGGAGGGGGGAAGGTGGCGGGACCGAGGGCACCGCGCGGGCCGGCGCATCCTGCAAGGATTGCGGCAAGGGCAAAGGTAGCGGCGTACTTCAGCATGGGCAAACGGCACGGCAACGGCGTGCCTGGACATTCGCTAGTCAAGTGGTGCAGTTGCCAGGCCGGTGGCGTTGGGTCCGATTTCGAGCATCTTGACAATCTCCTTGTCCTCTACGCTGATAACCGCCACGGCACCGGGCTGGCCTTCAAATCCGTAGCGCGACACGTAGGCGCCATTTAGGTTGTTGTTCGAGATGAACACGAACTGGCCGTCGGGTGAGACGGCCGCGCCGTGTGGCTGCGCCAGGCCGCCGATGACTGCCGTTACGTCGCGGTCAACTACGTCCACCACCGTGACCGTGCCCGCCATCTTGTTGCCGAACCAGACGTGTCGTCCCGTTGGTTCGAATACCGGATGCCAGGGCGCCGCGCCTACGGCTACGGAGTCGACCAGCGAAGGACTCGCGGGCGCCGTCGTGTCGAAAAACAGCAGTCTCCCCGTTAGCTGCCCTCCCACAACCATGGTGCTGCCATCCGGGGTGAGGGCGAACTGCACGAGCGTATGGATCGGGCCCTCGATGGGAAAGAGCTCCACGCTCTCGGACATGTCGTCAAGCGTCGCCATGCGGTTCTCCGCGAGGCTGCCCACGTAGACGTGGGCGCCGTCCGGATGAATGGCGAGTGCGTGCGGTCGCGGAAAGAAGACATCGATCTCGTCTATCTCCATCGTGGAACGCGTTATCCTGCCGATGCGCTGCGGAGGATTAACAGCCTTCATGGACCGGCCAACAAACAGGGCGTCCTCCTGCCTGTGCAGGGCCAGCATGCCCGGACGCTCGAAGTCGGTTTGGCCAATCAATTCGTTGTCCCGATTGAACTTCAGCACCACATCATCGCCGATTAGCGATACGTACCACACGGAACCGCCCGGTTCTACGGCCACATGGTGCGGCCGCGAATCGCTGGTAAAGCCCAACTCTTCCAGCTTGATGGTTCGGATTACCACCTGCGCGTCCATGTCGATCACGGATATGGCAGCGGCACCTTCGTTGCACGCGTAGAGCAGATTGACAGCGTCTGCATAGGGCACGGCGCCGTCATCATTTCGGGCGCCTCCGTCGATCCATTCGCGCACAATGGAGATTTCCCGTTCCGTCAGCTGGTCCGCGTGTTCGCGCAGCGGATGATCCTCTCCCAGATCCGTGGCAAGCCTCACCAGGAGGCTGTTCTCCGAATCGAATGGTATCAGTGCCTGACCGTAATTGGAACCCCGCATCAGCGATTGCCACGAGTCGAGGGCTAACCCCGTCTCCTGCTCAAGCAGGGGCGCGAACTTTCCCTGAAGCAAGGGGAGGATTTCATCCGAGAAAGATCCGTCCTGGCCATTGGCACCCGTGACCAGGAACACTGATGCCAGGATAGAGGCGACGAATTGGCGCATCACAATGTCGGGTTGGATCAGATATCAACGGTGCGTTTCCTGAGCACGAAGAGTCCTTCGTTCATGCTCGTGATTACGATGGACCCGCTTGGGAAATACGGATAGTTGCTCCAGGATCCGCCGAACCCCGGTTTATCGGTCCCGGCAGGTACGGAGTCAAAGAAACCTACCTCGACGGGATTGGCCACGTCGCTGATGTCCAGAATGCGCAGTCCGCTCAGGTAGTTGGACTGGTACATCAGGTTGTCCAGGATATAGAGATTGTGGTCGCTGGCCTTGTTTTCGGAAATATGTTCCGCTATCAGTTGCGGATCATCAAGGTCCGCCACATCCCAGACTAGCGTCCGAGTCCCGTCTACCTTTCCGTCAAGCTCGTCCAGTTCGTCATTCATGTAAAAGTGGCTTTGGTCCTCTGTCAGCCACCCCTGGTGGGAATAAACGACGTTGGGATACGAGGCCGTGGCCAGCGAAACGGGATTCTCCTTGTCGCTAACGTCGGCAATGCTCAGCGCAGTCTCGTTGGCCCCGAAGCAGATCTCCTTGCCGCGATGCTCTGCATCCGGACCTTCGTACATGACGCATTGCGCGTCGTGCGAATAGCCGGTGCCGCTTCTGCCCGTGCCGACATCCGCGAAGCACCCTGCAAAGGTCGGATTGGCTGGCTCCTGTATGTTGATCATGTGGAGGCCGCCCCCGCACGTTTCGCCGCCGCCCCTGCTTCCGACCGCATACGCATACCCCGATTCCTCATTGATCACGATGTTGTGCGAACTGAAGATCTCCCGGTAGATGGCACTTTCTTCAAACGTAACCGGCAGATCGGCCGCGTCGCGAAGCTGCGTCAGGTCAAAGACCTGCACGCCATGCGCTCCAGCGCCGTCGGCGACGATGTAGGCATGGTCCCTGTAGACCTTGACATCACGCCAGGCATTGGGATTGGCCCCTTCCGTGAGAGGCAGGTCGCCGACATAGACCGGATTCATGGGGTCCGTAATATCTACAAAGGACGTTCCGTCCGACCTTCCCACCAGAGCATATTCGCGGCTGGATTCGGGGTCTGCCCATCCCCATATGTCGTTCAGGTGCACCGAGCCGGAGGCGCCAAGCTCATCGAGGGGCATAAACGAAAGCAGGTCCACTTCGCTGCAGTTGAACTGGCCGGCCATGCCGGCCTCGCACTCGGCCGGACCGCTGGCAACAAGCTCCAAGTGGGGCACCAGGCTGATGCGGCTGTCTTTGGTGATTGCTCCGGTATCCGGATCCACCATCAGCACGGAAGCGGCACCATCGCCAAAATTCGCGCCCGGCGCGGTACTCACTACCAGGCGGTCGACTGCCGCGACAGCAAATCCGAATAGCTGATCACCATCATCTCCCCTCATGCTTCCGGTTTGCGTCCATGTACCATCGGCGCCTCTGGCAAACGCATATACGGCACCGCCAGCCTGGAAGGCAATCGGCGCGCCTACAAAAAGCCGGCCCGCCGAACTCGCCAATCGCATGCCAAAAAAGTCCATCCCTCCTTCGGTCGATGCAGCGATCGTCTGGGAGGTCCAGTTTTCCGAATCGTCACGCTCGAAAATCACGACGGCACCGGGCGGCGGCATGGCACCCTCTTCGAGATCCGCTCCTGGTCCGGGCCCCGGAGAACCCGCGGCCAGCGTATTGCTATCGATCAGCTCTAGGGAAACACCTATGCTGAATACCTGGGCAGCATTGTCGGACAGCATCTGCTCCAGCTCGTAGACGCCGCCGCGGCCGAAGACGTACACGACCCCGTTCTGCCCATGCCCGGGAGAGCCGACATAGACGCGTTCCGATCCTATCGCGAGCGAAGTGCCGAAGTCTCCGGTATCCTGCTCCCCAGCCGGAGTCAGGACGGCTTCCTGCTGCCAGCCTTCCGTGCCAAGCCTGAATACAATGACGGCAGCACGCTCACTGTCTTTCGCAGTTGCAAGGAGGATGTTGTCGCCGAGCGTCACTGCTTCTCCAAGCCGAAGCCCTTCTGTCTCCGGAGAACCCACAAGCCGGGCAGTTTCCATCCATGCTCCCGATGCCGCATCGCGATCGAAGACATAGACGGCGCCCGCTCCGTCTCCGGCACCGGGTGCGCCCACTGCCATGCGGGCACCGGCTACCGAAATTGCGGACCCGAAGCCGTCGCCAGTCGCGCCGTCCGATGTCGTCAGGCTGGCATTGACGTCCCAGCCGGCCCCGCTGAGGCTGCGCTGAAATACCAGGACAGCCCCTGGCGCATCCGTATTTAGCGGTTGACCGATCAGAACCTCCCGGTCGCTGATGTCGGCGGCTACACCGAAGTTAGGCTGCTGGGAGTAGGAAGCTGCGGCCAGGGCTGTGAGCAGCAGCATGCAGATGAAACTCTTCATGGCAGAGATATTGGAGCTAAGACACAAGCACGGCTTAACGATACACGTGCGAAAAGGATGCATGCCCGGCAGCGCAATCGCGTCTCGGCCGGCGGCCATGCAGGTCGCGGCGCTCGCATCCGTTCGGCTGCGCTTTGTCAATCGCCGTGAGCAGTTCTTGAGCCGTAGCAACATGCCCTGCCGGAGCCCTGGTGATTCGGCAATCGGCGAGCGCTGCTGCCCTCGCATGCCGGGTAACCAAGCTCCGGCCACAGGCGAGAATCAGCTATCCGTGGGGCGCTCGCGAAGCAGGAATAGCCCGCCTGTCATACTGGTCACGACAATGGTGCCGCTTTCGAAGAACGGATAGGCGCTCCACGCTCCTGACATGGCCGGCCGGTCGGGGCCAAGCGGTTCCGTGTCGAGGAAGCCGAACGGTACCGGATTGCGCGCGTCACTTACGTCGAATATGCGCAGCCCGCTTGTGTAGTTGGCTTGGTACATGCGGTCATCGCGGATGTACAGATTGTGGTCCGAGGCCAGGTTCTCAGCCACGAATTCCCGCACCAGCGCAGGATCGTCAAGGTCGGATACGTCCCATATCAACGTGCGCGTCCCTGCAATGCGCCCCATCATTTCGTCATGCTCGTCATTAATGAAGAAGTGCCGCCGGTCTTCGCTGAGCCATCCCTGGTGCGCGCATCCCACATTCGGGTATGCTGAGCTTGACAGGCTGGCGGGACGTTCCTTGTCCGTCACGTCGGCAATGCTGAGAGCCGTTTCGTTGGCCCCGAAGCAGATTTCCTTGCCCCGGTGCTCGAGATCCGGGCCCGCGTAAATCACGCACTGAGCATCGTGGGTGGCGCCTGTGCCTCTCCGGCCGGTGTCCGTGTCTGCGAAGCACCCGGCGAAGACGGGCTCCAAGGGCATCCGGATGTCGATCATGTGCAGCCCTCCCCCGCATGTGGCGCCGCCGCCATTGGCACCTACAGCGAATGCGAACCCGGATGCCTCGTTAATAACGATGTTGTGGGCACTGTGAATCCCGCTGTAGATCGCCGTGGCCGCAAACGTAGCCGGGCTTTCTTCGGCTTCCCGCAGTTGCGCGAGATCAAATACCTGCATTCCGTGCTCACCGGCAAGGTCTGCCACGATAAAGGCGTAGTTGCTGTAGACCTTTATGTCGCGCCACGTGCTTTCTTCGGCGCCGGCCGTCATGGGCAATTCACCGACCACGCGCGGGCGGTAGGGATCGGAAATGTCGACGAAGGCTGTGCCGTCCGTGCGTCCGACCAGCGCATATTCGCGCCCCGATTCCGGATCGGTCCAGCCCCAGACGTCATTGAGTCGCATGCCGGGATTGTTGCCTAGGCTTCTCAGTGGCACAAACGAAAGAAGGTCGACGCCGTCACATGGAAATGGTCCGGCCAGACCGTCTTCGCATTCCGAATTGAGGACGGACCGGGTCGTGTCCGGCGCAATCCGCGCCTTAATTTCGGGATCGGCGGCCGCACTCCCTGCCGAGATCAGGACTGCTGCTCCTTTGCCATCATAGGCACCCGGGGACCCAACCAGCGCCGCGTCACCGCCCATGGCAACGGAAAAACCGAAAAACCGGTCATCCGGTTCGCCCAGAAGCCGCCGCTCCTGGAAGAGCGCACCGTCGTTTGTCAGCTCGTACTGGTAGACACTTCCCCTAAATCCGCGCGCGCCGGGAGCGCCTACCACAAGGGTGCCGCCGCTGATGGCAAGGCTGTTGCCAAACATGTCCATGCGAGAGCCGCCTGTCGGGCTGAGCGCCACTGCACTCCAGGCGCCGTCCGGCCCCGGCCGGAGCAGGACGATAGCGCCCTGGAGGCGCGGGCCCGCTTGTCGGCGCGGATCCAGCACCATCGCCGGCGCCCCGGCAAACAGCACGCCCGAATCCGATGCCACGAGGGCTGAGCCGAGGCGCGACAGGGCCGGGTCCGCGCGCATCAGCACGGCTTCGCGCATGTATGCTTCGTCACGTAGTCCAAACACGTAGACGGCACCGTTCTCACGCGCAGGTGCGCCTACGTAAATGCGACTTTGTCCGGCAGTCACGCTATAGCCGAATTCTTCCCCTTCGCTTTCCGGCTCCAGCACCTGCACCAGCTTCCAAGCTTCCTCCTGGCGCCGGTACACCAGTGCCGCGTCATTGGCTCCCGCAACAAGCAGGCTTCCCTGGAGGAAGAGTGACCGGCCGACTCCTCCGCGCGGAGCACTGTCTTCCGCGTCAAGCTTCGCCTCGAACACCCACGTACCCGTGTCCTGTGGGTACTCGAACAGGTAGATGCTGCCACTTCCTCCGCCGTCGCCGGGAGCACCAGCTGCAAGACGTCCGGCATCTTCCGCAAGGGCATACCCGAACAGGTCGCCGGGAGCGCTGCGGCTAGTGCCAAGCTCCATTTCACGCGCCGCGGTGCCCCCGGCAGAAGCTATGCTCAAGATCCGGACGGTGCCGGACGCATCCTTGCCAGCCGGCTGCCCGACCAGCAGTTGGTTGCCGCTAATCGCCACTGCGTGTCCCAAGTCCGGCAGCTGCGCATGCACTGAAACAGCCGGGGCTATCAGTAGAACCAGCAGTAGAAGACTGCGCGTCACGGCACCTTCACCCTTTCGCTTGTGTTCCGCAATTGTGTCGGTCGCCGCATATCCGGAGGTACAGCTCCTGGGAGGATGGTTGCGGCGGGCTATCGCCATTTCTCACGTGGACAAAGAGGCCGCGCCGGAACCCGAAACGAGCACGCTATTGCAATCTCGCCGGTTGCATCAGTCCGTGGTCTTCCTTTCCAGAACGAGTACGGCCAGAGCCGGCAGCGTCAGCGTGAGGCTGAAGTGCTGCCCGTCGTAGGGCACGGGATGGCTTTCCACTTCGCCGAAATTGCCCTTCCCGCTGCCGCCGTACGAGGTGGCGTCACTGTTCAAGCGTTCAATGTAGGTACCTTCCTCGGCAACTCCGACGCGGTAGTTGTCCCGCTGCACGGGCGTCATGTTGAAGACGAATGTGAGGGCGCTGCCACCGTTGTGGCGCCGGTAGGCCAGGATTCCGTTCTCGGCGTTCTCGGAGAGCCAGGACCAGCCCTCGGCATCGTCCCGCCACAGGGCAGGGTGGCTGCGATAGAGCTGGTTCAAATCCCGGACCCACCTACGCAGTCCGCCGTGCAGCCCGCCATCAAGCACGTCCCAATCCAGAGACACGTCGTGGTTCCACTCGCCGGGCTGCCCGAATTCGCCTCCCATGAAGAGCAATTTCTTGCCGGGATGGCCGTACTGGTGCCCATAGAGCAGACGAAGGTTAGCCGCCTTTTGCCAGGTGTCACCCGGCATGCGTCCCCAAAGCGAGCCCTTGCCGTGCACCACTTCGTCGTGCGACAGTGGCAATAGATAATTTTCCGAGAACGCGTACATGAAGGAAAATGTCAGCCGGTGCTGCTCCCACTTGCGGTGAACAGGATCTTTGCCCAGATAGAATAGCACGTCGTGCATCCAGCCCATATTCCACTTGTACAGGAAGCCCAGTCCTTCGTGGTACGTGGGCGCGGAAACTCCCCGAAAGTCCGTGGACTCTTCCGCAATGGTAAGCGCTGTTGGAAAGTGCAGGTAGATGGCCTCGTTGGTTTTCTTGAGAAGGTCAATGGCCTCCAGGTTTTCGCGGCCACCGAAGGCATTAGGCGTCCACTCGTGTCGCGAGTAATCGCGGTACAGCATCGATGCCACGGCGTCCACCCGCAGCCCGTCGATGTGGTACTTGTCAAGCCAGAACAGGGCGTTCGACACCAGAAAGTTGCGTACACCCGGCTTGTTGTAATCGAAGACATACGTGCCCCAGTCCGGGTGGTATCGCATCTGTGGGTCGTCATATTCATACAGCGTACTGCCATCAAAAAAGACCAGTCCCTGCGGATCGCTCGCAAAATGTGCGGGCACCCAGTCAACAATGACGCCAATGCCGCGCTGATGCAGAGCATTGACGAGATACATCAGATCCTGCGGACCGCCGAAGCGATATGTGGGGGCGTAGTAGCCGAGTACCTGGTAGCCCCACGAGCCGTAGTACGGATGCTCGGCCACAGGGAGCAGCTCCACATGCGTGTAGTGGAGGTCAGCGACATAATCTGCCAGTAATTCCGCCAGCTCGCGATATCCAAAAGACGATCCGTGCACACGATGGCGCCAGGATCCCAGGTGCACTTCGTATACCGAAAGCGGTCCGTGCAGCGTGGCGGGACCCTGGCGGGTGGCCATCCACTCGTCGTCTTGCCACGAAAACCCGAGATCGGCGATCACGGATGACAGGCCTTCCACGGTGCTGCCCTTGCCAGCGGCCGGCTCGACAGCGAAGGAATACGGGTCCGTCTTGTTTGCCTCGTAAGCACCGCGGCGCACGTGGTACTTGTACCTGTGCCCGATTCGGGCAGGCGGCACTAAGCCTTCCCAGAGCCCGCTGCCTGCACGGCCCAACGGGTGGGCGGCAGGATCCCAGCCATTGAAATCACCGACAACGGAGACGCCGTCGGCATTGGGTGCCCACACCGCAAACCGGCAGCCGTCCTGAAAGGCATGCGCGCCGAGCTTCTCGTAGCTCTTTTCGAAGGATCCCTGGTCCCAAAAGTAGAGGTCCTGTTCCGTAAGCCAGGTCATGTTGAATGGTCGGCGATGAAAGATGACGGACCGCGCCTGAGAAGCCGCGCAAGTCCGCGCAGCGGCAGGTGTGCCCAACCAGGCCGGTGGCCTCGCTCATAGCGCAGCTCATGGAGCGCACGCTGAAGCATGAGAATCCAGAGGAGCGGCCGCCACCCAGAACGCTGCAGCCCACCGGCTTCCCGGTAACCTGCCAGGCATGCCTCCTGCCATCGGTCAGAAAGATGCAGGGCCCGGTGAACCCGGTCGTCCGGCGCGGGGCCGCAGGCCGCCAGCGCAGCATACTCCAGCGAGCGCAGCAGCCCGGCCAGGTCCCGGAGCGGAGGATGCCTGAACGCCGTGTCACCCGGACGGCGCACGGGCTCCCCCTCGAAGTCGATAAGCCATACGTCGCCGTGAGAAAGAAGGACCTGGCCCAGATGAAAATCCCCGTGCACGCGAATCCGCAGGCCGCCTGCCGGCAGGCTCAGGGCGTGAAGGGTCGCCATGCTGCTCTTCCACAGGCTTCCGTCCGTGGGCATTTCCGGGTTCTCCTGCTCCTGCGCTGCAGCAAGGTCCAAGGCCACCTCCTGCACCAGGTGCGCCGCATCGGCCGTCGTAAACGGAACAGGCGCCAGCCGGGGACCCGTTGCCTCTGCCATGATGCAGTGGAATTCTGCCAGTCGGCGCCCGATGCTGCGCGCCAGTTCCGGCATCGACGTCGCCGTCGGCCGAGAGCGGGGTTTCCCCGACGGCGGCTCTTCCAGACAATGCTGGCCTGTACACACGGCAAGTGACCATGCATCCTTGCTGTCCGGCAGCATGCCGGTGGCGGCAGCCAGCGCCTGCGCGCCGAAGCGGATCACTCCCATGAGTCTCGGCGCGTGGCGGTAGCCGGCGCCATTCAGATAGCGGAGCATCTCCGTCTCGGCAGCGGGCCCGGAGTCGAGGTTGCGGTAGAGCTTCACGCAGCATCGTTCGTCCACGAAAGCCACAGAATTACTCTGCTCTCCCGAATACAGCTGCACGTTGCGCGCCGGCAGCGGGTCGCGCAACGCGCCGTGGCGATGGCCGTATCGAACGAGCGCGCGCCAGAATACGGGATCAGCGGACGCGTCCCGTAGGCTGCGCGGCCCGTCCGGCGTATCAAGCCAGGCCAGACCAGTACCGTCAGATTCCGGATCGGCCTCGACCACGGGCACCTGGTATTGCCGCCGCACGCCGGCAACGTCCGCGTCCAGCAAAAGGATGCGGGGCCCCTGGGACCCGTCCGCAAGGCGAATGCACGCCTTGACTGCTATTTCCCGTATGATGCGGTCCTTGAAGCCGAACCACCTCTGGCCCGCCAGAAAGGCCGGCAGGCGGACGCCGGGCCGCACGCGGGTCGCCTCGGCCGGCAGTGGCGCAACGCTCTGCGCGAGGAGATTTTCAGACATAGTAGCCGAAATCCGCTTCAGTTCGCACGCGGCGCAGTACACGGTATACGCG
>CAZXEU010000117.1:0-24308 GCA_964639665.1 uncultured Rhodothermaceae bacterium
TCGCTGGCGACGCGAGTACAGGCGCGACGGAATGGCCGTTTTTCCGCCACGAGCACTGGCGGCTGTTGCCGGCGCCGTGAAGGAAAGACCGTTATCGCCAGAGCCACCGGAGGCAGAGGACGCGACACCCGCTGTAGCCGAGGAGCCGGAGACAGCGGACGTTCCGGCCTCAGAAGTTGACAACCAGGTAGAGGAAGTAGAAGAAGCAGATGAGGTGGAAGAAGTACAACCGGCCGCCACGCCGGCAATTGTAATCGCCCAGGACGGCAGTACCTCTCTGGACAGTCTGCTGGCCGAGGTGCAGGCTGCTGGTCCTTATTCTGTCATCGTCGTGGTGCAACAGGCCACATCTAGGAAGAAAAAGGCCGAGAAGGCACCAGATGCGCGCAGAGAATCCGGCAAGAAGGGCTCCGGCAAGGCCAAGGCGAAAGGAAAAAAACAGGCCAGGAAGAAGGGGACGAAGAAAGAGGCCAGGAAAAAAGCCAAGAAGAAGCGCAAGAAGTAGGCCTGCATTCGCAGTCCCGCCTTGCGCCTCTGGGCGCAATGTGACAATTGCAAGGCCGTTGCCGGCCCTTACTGCCCGGCAACGCTCCACTGGAATCTTCCGGCTGCCAAGTGTGCCCAACAGGTATCCGCTTCACGGAACCAGAGGGGCTGGAGTCCGCCAGGGAGGCAAATCGTTGACTGCGACGGTTTTCCCCGGGCTAGTCGGCGGCAGTAGCATGCGGGCAACCCGACAAGGAAGGGCGCAGGCGCTTCGACGCAGCTTGGAATACATTGCCAACGAGAGCGCATTCGGCATTCCTAGGCCCTGAGGTGCAAACAGAAATGGACGCAGACGCACACTGTCCGGTGCCTCGTAACTGATTGGCACGGCATTCTCGGTGCCGTGGACTCGGAATTCGGCCACCGCGCACTGCTGCCGCGCAAGCGGGCTCCGGCATGCGCGGTGCCTAATAATTCGCGAAGACAAGGCAACACCATTGATCTTCGTGAAAAACCGGGTAGTATCTCGCGCAGGCAAACGATGTGAACGGGCTTCTGGCCTTACGTCTCTCGCCTGCTCAAGCTCACCGAGCACCGAAACACGCCGCACGAGCCTACGCCGGCCCGTCAGCTCCCGTTAGAGAACGGGCACGCGGTCTACTTCAGTACCAATCCCCTTGGCAAGGCAGGGGCCCGGAGCTGTGCACTGCGACCAAGGGCATGAATGCGGATACGCGCTACATGGTGCCAGGCCACCGGTCTGCGGGGAGCAGCCCTCGACAAACGCGCGTTACAGTATGTTCGTGCGGCCAATTGATGCCTTTCCTGTGCATGGCCATTTGCCCGTGCGACTCATGACCGGCTCTACGCAAGAGAGGACCTGCACCTTGGTCGCCATACATGCACGTGCTCCACTCCGACATCTCTGATCCCGTACAGCTTTTCCAGGACTGGTTCGCCGCGGCCGTCGAATCCGGAAGCGACTTGCCGGAGGCTGTGACGCTGGCCACAGCTACGCCGGCCGGCCGGCCATCGGCCCGCATGGTGCTCCTGAAAGCCGCCGACGAAAATGGCTTTGTATTCTATACCAATCTTGCGAGCCGCAAGGCCCGCGAACTAGGGGTGAACCCTTATGCCGCTATAGTAGCCTACTGGCGCGTACTGGAGAGGCAGGTGCGCGTTGAAGGGACGGTCCAGATCCTGGCCGAGGATGAATCTGCGAAGTACTTCGCCACAAGGCCCCGCGCGAGCCAGATCGGCGCCTGGGCTTCCCGCCAGAGCTCTGTGCTTGAATCGCGCCCGGTGCTGAAGGGCCGATTTGCCGCCCTCGAAGAGCGATTCAGGGGCAAGGAAGTACCCTTGCCTCCGTTTTGGGGTGGATTCAGGCTTGTTCCTGACCGCCTGGAGTTTTGGCAGGGCCGTCCGAGCCGCCTGCACGAACGGCTGGTATTCGAGAAATCAGAAGGTGGCTGGCAGACGCACCTGCTGTTCCCGTAGCGACACAACCCGGCTGCGACTCAGGCCGGCCTTCCATTGGTCACCGGCCCCTAGAACACATCCCA
This sequence comes from uncultured Rhodothermaceae bacterium, assembly GCA_964639665.1. Lineage (GTDB taxonomy): Bacteria > Bacteroidota > Rhodothermia > Rhodothermales > Bin80 > CAZXEU01. The sequence goes on from CAZXEU010000117.1 coordinate 2,049, forward strand.
GGGCTGCTCCTTTTCGTGCTCCGCCCTGCGGTCGCGCATTGCCATCAGGTGCTCCTGCACGCAAACGGCCTCTTCGTCCCGTCCCGGCCGCACGCGCGCGTAGCTGCCGTCCGGCTGCATCTGCCGCGCCTTAACGTTGTCCGTCAGGTATGTCTGCAGCACGTCGTCCCGTAGATAGCGAATCAGGTGCTCGTCTTCCACAGGAAAGAGTATCTCCACCCTCCGGTTCAGGTTTCTGGGCATGAGATCTGCACTACCCATGTAGATTTCCTCTTTCCCCCCGTTCCGGAAATAATAGATGCGACTGTGCTCAAGGTAGCGGCCCACTACGCTGGATACGGTAATGTTGTCGCTGATGCCCTCAAGGCCGGGTCTCAGGCAACAGATTCCGCGAACAATCAGGTCAATGCGTACTCCGGCCTGCGAGGCCTCGTAGAGGAGCTTGATTATGGGCTTGTCCACGAGCGCATTGGTCTTCAGTATAAGACGACCCTCAGAACCGAGCTCCGTCTCGCGCCGGATCAGCGCCTCCACACGGGTCCGCAGCGAGATCGGCGCGATAAGCAACTTTCTGTAATACCGCTTTTCCGAGTAGCCTGTCAGGAAATTGAACAGGTCCGTCGCATCTGCGCCGATGTCTTCGTCAGCGGTGAAGAACCCTATGTCCTCGTACAGATGAGCCGTTACCGCATTGTAGTTGCCAGTAGACAAATGCAGGTATCGGCGAATGTGCCGGCCCTCCTTGCGCACGACCAGTGATACCTTGGAATGGGTCTTGAGACCGAGCAGCCCGTAGGTAACGTGCACGCCCTCCTGCTCCAGCATTCGGGCCCAACCAATGTTGCTCTCCTCGTCGAATCGCGCCTTCAACTCTACCAGGACGGCGACTTGTTTGCCGTTCTGCCGGGCCCGCAGCAATGCGGCAACTACCGGGGAATTGGAGCCAACGCGATACAGCGTCATCTTGATGGCCAGCACGTCAGGGTCCGCAGCAGCCACTTCGAGAAAGTCAACGACTGGAGAAAACGAGTCGTACGGGTGGTGAAGCAGGTGATGTTGGCTTGCCAGCGCATCGAACAGGCTCCCTTCGCGCACAGCTTCCTTCAATGGGGCAGGCGTGTGCGGTACAAAGGGTCGATCAAGCAGGTCGGCGCGCTCAATGCTGCGCGAGACCCGCATAAGCCCGTCAAGGCCAAGTGGACCATCAATAACGTACACGTCATTGTCATCCACCTCCATGTTCTGCACCAGGAGCCGCCGCACGCGCTCGGGCATGTCCGAATTGATCTCCAGCCGGATGACAGATCCGAAACGGCGACGTCGCACACCCTGCTCCATGGTCTCCAGCAAATCATCCGCTTCCAGCTCCTGGATAGCCATGTCTGCGTTGCGCGTAATGCGAAACGGATGCGCCTCTTTTACTTCAATGCCCGGAAACAGCGATGCCAGCCTTGCCGATATGACCTGCTCAATCCAGACGAATGTATGCCGGTACGGTACCGTACCGTCCCGCCGTACGCCCCCCGACGATCGCCTCACCGGGAAGAGGCGCGGAATGGATGCCGGCACCTTGACCCTGGCAAATCGCTCCTGGCCGTGCTCGTCACACAGAATCACGGCCAGGTTGAGACTTCGATTCGATATGTAAGGGAACGGGCGCGCCGGGTCGAACGCAAGCGGCGTGAGGATCGGAAACACGGTCTCCTGGAATCTCTTTTCGACACTCCTCTTCTGCCGGCCGGACAACTCCCGGTAACCCAGTATCCGGATTCCCTGCCCGGCCAGCGTGGGTACCAGCGTCTCGCAGAGGTACTCCGTTGCCACTTTCGTAATGCGATGCGCGGCCGCGCGGACCACTGCGAGCTGGTCGGCCGGACTGTGCCCATCCGGGGACGGATCCGTCACGCCGCCCTTTACCTGCTTGGTCAGCCCCCCTACCCTCACCATGAAGAACTCGTCCAGGTTTGACCCGACGATAGAGAGAAACTTGAGCCTCTCCAATAGCGGATTGCTCTCGTCGCGAGCTTCCTCCATAACCCGCTCCTGAAATGCAAGCAGTCCCAGCTCCCTGTTGATGTACAACGCGGGATCGTTGAGGTCTGCGGCCGGTGCCAGAGGCCTGGCGCCGGGATCGCTACTGGTGCCCGCCGCCACTGCCACGGATGACGGTGCGATTGATTGATGCATGGAATCCGATACCAGGCCTTCCTCGGATAAAAACAGACTAACGCCCGACCGGCTGCTTTGTACCAGGCACGGCCAGGAATCCTGTTCGGCGGGGGCTGGCGAGGGCTGAGTCGCCACCCGGCATCAGCGACAGGTCTCGTGGTCGCGATGCATTCCAAAACGGCCGAATGGGCGAGGTCGAATCCGGCCGACACTTAACCGACTGGTAATGGAGCAATAACACTGTACTTACGGCACGAGGATACCTTTAGGGCTGTTTCGTCGGCTTGACCAGACTTCAACAAGGCATAGGTGCCGCCAGCATGCGGAGAAGCAAGGAGCTGATATTGAGCGTGATTCTGGGCTTGGCGTGGCCAGCACTGGCACGGGGCCAATCCGGGACCATTGCAGGAATCCTGGTGGATGGAGATACGGGAGAGACACTGGTCGGTGCTTCCGCCATCATAGAGGGAACAGATACGGGAGACGCCTCGGACATCAATGGTGCGTTCTCTTTCGAGGCAGCCGTGGGGACGTACACGGTCGTCTTCAGCTACCTCGGATACAATCGCGTCACCATAAATGGCGTGCAGGTTTCCGAGGGAGAGGTTACGCACCTGGAAATCACACTTTCCCCGGATGCCATTGAGATTGGAGAGGTGGTGGTCGAGGCGGCGCTCCTCCTTGACAATGAGGCAGGCCTGTTGCGTGGACGATCCCGGGCCATCGCGGTAAGTGACGCCATCAGTGCCCAGGCCATCAGCCGCTCCGGATCCGGCGATGCGGCCGCGGCCATGACCAAGGTCACAGGCGCCTCCGTCGTCGCTGGCCGCTATGTCTATATCCGCGGATTGGGCGACCGGTATGCCAGCACCACGCTGAACGGCAGCGCGCTGCCCAGTGCCGACCCGGACCGCAAGGCCTTTCAGCTGGACCTCTTCCCCGCTGCCTTGCTGGAGAATATCGTTACGCTGAAGACCTTTACACCAGACAAGCCGGGGGATTTCAGCGGCGGACTCATTGATGTGGCCACGAAAGCCTTGCCCGAATCGTTTACGCTGCAGGTCTCGTCTACGCTGACTTACGATGAACTGTCAAGCGGCATCGACAACTTCCTCTCCTATCCGGGAGGAGGCAGCGACTGGCGTGGAAGGGACGACGGCTCCCGTGCCCTTCCCTATATCCTGCAGGACAAGGCGCCCGAAGAGGACATGCCCCGGGAGCATGATTTGCGGGATATCCGCCTCGGAGTGACCAATGAGATTCGAACGGCACGGGCAGACTCTCTCAACGCCTTCGCGCGTGCCTTCAATAGCGTGATGTCACCCAGCCAGAAATCCGTGCCCGCCAGCTACAGCTTTTCTGCGGCCGTCGGAGGGAGGAACCGCGTCCTGGGCCGGCCGCTCGGCATAACCGGCAGCCTGACGTACGACCGGTCCTACACCTACTATGATGATGGCGTCTTCAGCAAATGGCAGCTGACCGGCGGCGATGTGGCGGGCGTGGACAATCTGACCTCCGACACGTATTTCGGGCCAGATCCCGACCTTGAGCTCATTTCGCGAGCGGATCCGCTGGAAGCTGGTTCGTTTGCAAATATGCGTGGCAGCGACGAGGTCCACTGGGGAGCCTCCGGCACCATCGCGTATCAACCGGCGGACACTCACGAGCTCGCATTCACGGCGCTGCGCACCCAGAGCGGTATCCAGGAGGCAACCCTTCTCGGCGGATTCAGGGACCAGAACAGCACCGCGACCTTCTTTACGCGCTCTCTCGACTACGAACAGAGGGCTTTGTCCAGCTACCAGGTACGCGGTGAGCATGTATTCCGGCCTCTCATTGTCGAATGGAAGGGCTCAAGGAGCAGCAACACCCAGGCAGAACCGGACCTTCGATTCTTCTCCTCAGTCCAGAACATTCAGGTGACTCCGGCCGGCATTGATACGACGTACAGCCTGGGCGGCGGCAATGCGCCTCCCCCCCAGCGGTACTTCCGGGACCTGAGCGAAGACAACCTCGGCGGCGTACTGGATGTCTCCTTAACGTTTCGCCAGTGGACCGGTCTAGGCGCAAAGTTCAAGGTCGGTGGCCTCTACGAAGACGGCGACCGCAGCTTCCGCCAGCGACGATTCGAATATGATGAAGGCCGCGAGATCCGCTTTCGCGATTTCGGCGGCGATGCAGAGTCCTTCTTCAATCCAGACAATCTTGGCGTACTCGATACGCTGATCGTCGGAGACATCGTTGCCTACAACGCTGGCCTGTATATCCTCGAAAACTCCCCGAAGCGTGCAAATTACGACGCCACGCGCAGTGTGCGAGCGGGTTACGCCATGCTGGAGCTGCCCCTGTCGCCCTGGATGAAAGTGGTAGGTGGCGTACGCATGGAATCGACGAGGATGACGACAGAAAGCCTGGATGAAAGCCTACCTGAAGAGCAGCGACTGGGCATCCTCGACCAGACGGACATCTTGCCATCCGTGAACCTGGTCTTCACGCTCCGCGAGAACATGAACCTGCGCGCGGCAGCCACTCGTACGCTCGCCCGACCCACGTTTCGCGAACTCGCACCCTTTCAGAGCTTCAACTTTGTGGGCGGAGATATCCAGGAAGGCAATCCGCTGCTTGACCGGACACTGATCACCAATCTCGACAGCAGGTGGGAGTGGCTCCTGAGACCTGGAGAGATCCTTGCGGCAAGCGCATTCTACAAGCGGCTGGACCAGCCTATCGAGCGCGTGCTGCGGACGGTAGGCGAAGGACGCTTCATTTCATTCCAGAACGTGGAGCGAGGTGCAGTTTACGGCCTGGAGCTGGAAGCCCGCAAGCGCCTGAATGCCATAAGCGACAACCCCGCACTACGACGGTTGTCAATCGGCGGCAATTTCTCGCTGGTAAAGTCGGCTGTCGATATCCCCGAAGCAGAGATGGTCAACATCCTGGCCTCGGATCCAGGGGCCTCTCCGACGCGACGCCTGGATGGTCAGTCTCCGTACCTGCTTAATCTCAACGCCAGCTACGAAAACCACGATTCGGGTACAACCGCCAGCTTGTTTTACCATGTTTTCGGTGATCGGCTGCTGGTGGTAACGGAGGGCGCAACTCCTGACGTATTCGAAAAATCGCGGGCAGATCTGGACTTGACCTTAACACAGGACTTGCCGGCCAATTTCCGTGTCAAGGGTACGCTAAAGAATATTCTCGGAACAGACTTGCGGCAGATCCAGACCTTCAAGGATCGCATTTACGATTACATCAGCTATTCGCGTGCCCGGACGTTCTCCCTGGGTCTGAGCTACTTGATCGACTGACCGATGGCAACGCAGATCTACTTATTCCAGACAGCCTTGAATTCCGCTTCGTCCAGCCTACAGGTAATGCCCGTCCAGCATCATTTCTGCTTCCATTGCACGTCCAAGTCCATGAAGAATACTCGTACGACTTCCCTGTGCTTTTCGCTGTTGCCGCTCACCTTTGCGTCCGGCAACGCCTCGGCCCAAACGGATGACGTCGAGGCTCGGCCGGAGATAACGGTAACAGACAGCGACATCAATGCCGGCGATATTGTCCGTTGGACGGCTGACAACGTCTACGTGCTTGACGGCGCGGTCTTCGTCGAAGACGGAGCCGAGCTGCACATCGAGGCGGGCACCGTAGTCAAGGCCGAGGATGGCCAGAATATAGACGCCTCTGCCTTGATCATCGCACGCGGCGGAAGAATCTTCGCCGAAGGCACAGCGACAGAGCCCATCATCTTCACGTCCGTACAGGACGCGATCTCCGGAATTGATCTTCTGACGTACGAAGACCGCGGCCTGTGGGGCGGCGTGATCATCCTGGGACACGCCGGTACCAACAATCCCGGTGATGCCACCGGCGAATATCAGGAAATCGAGGGAGTAAACGAGCTCGTCGCCGAAGGCGACACCCGTTCGCAGTTCGGAGGCTCGAACGATGCAGACAGCTCGGGTATCGTGCGCTACGTATCCATCCGGCACACCGGCATCAATGTTGGCGAAAGCGACGGCAACGAGATCCAGGGCCTGACGCTGGGCGGCGTGGGATGCGGCACTACCCTGGAGTACATCGAGTCATACGCTTCTGCGGACGACGGCATTGAGCTCTTTGGCGGCACGGTGAACCTTAAGTACTTCGTGTCCGCCTTCAATGCTGATGACGCCGTGGACTGGGATCAGGGCTGGCGTGGCAAAGGCCAGTTCTGGTTTGTGCTGCAGGGCACGGACAAGGCCGGTGCAGCGGCGGAGCAGGACGGAGCGGGCGGCGATGAGCACTTTCGGCCCTATGCTATCCCCACCATCTACAATGCCACCTATGTTGGTGCGGGCGTGGGCAACCAGCCGGAAGGCGACCGGGCGGAAATGCTCATGTTCCGTGACAACACCGGCGGGCATTACCGCAACTCCATTTTCACGGACTTCCAGTCCAGCGAGGGCGGGTTTGCGCTGCAGATCGAGGACAGAGACAACACCGGCTCGAGGACTGAGGACAGCAGGCTGCGCTTTGAAAGCGGCGACCTGACGCTGAATAACAACCTCTGGTGGGCTTTCGGAGCAGGTCCCGACCTTGCGTCCTGGATCAATGTCAGCGGCGAGACTACAGATCCGGCCGCATTCGTAGACCAGATCGTAGCCATATTAGCCGCCGGAGGCAACCTGGCCGAAGATCCCATGCTGCGAGGCATTGAGCGGGGCACGGAGCCTGGCGGGACGCTTGATCCGCGTCCATCGCCCGGAAGCCCGGCCTTCAGTTCTCCGCGTTCCGAGTACACGGATTCCTACTTCACGCCGACCAGCTACATGGGCGCTTTCGGCACCAACAACTGGGCCTATGGTTGGACGGCTCTTGATCACCTGGGCTACCTCGGCGAAATACCCGTGACTACAATCGAGGCCGGCATCGACGTATTGCCGTATTCCGTCAGTCTTGCGCAGAACTATCCGAATCCGTTCAATCCTGGCACTACCATCGAATTCGCTATTGACCGTGCGCAACGCGTTATGCTCGCCGTCTATGACGTGATGGGCCGCCAAGTCGCCCTTCTAGAGGATGGCCATATAGATGCAGGCACGCACCGCGTCGACTTTGACGCAAGCGCCCTCGCGTCGGGGCTGTACGTCTACCGTCTGCATACGGCTCGTAGTGTTATCTCCCGAAAAATGATGTTGCTCAATTAGCAGCAGCCCGTTAACAAACGCTCCGGCACCCTTTCCGCTCCGTTTGCGGATTTACCGCAGCTTCAATGTCAAGCTGGATCACATGATTTAGAAGCGCCCATGGGACGGCACATTTTTGCCATACGCATCGCAGCACTTGCACTCGTCTTGCTGCTCTTCTTTGTCAGTATCGAGCTGATGGGGGAGTCGTTCAAGCTGATGGGAAGCGGTGTGGCCGAGGCCCTGCTTCGCACGACGTCCAATCCATTCGTGGGCCTGTTTATCGGCATTCTTGCCACATCGCTCGTGCAGAGCTCGTCTACCGTTACTTCTATGGTCGTGGGCATTGTCGCGGGCGGGGGCTTGTCTGTAGCCGGGGCTATCCCCATAGTCATGGGCGCCAACGTAGGCACGAGCGTCACCAATACAATTGTCTCGCTCGGACATATTTCCCGCAAGGACGAATTTCAGCGTGCCATGGGGGCCGCCACGGTACACGACTTTTTCAACATCCTGGCCGTAGTAGTCTTTTTTCCACTTGAACTTCTGACCGGCTTCCTCACCCGCGGCTCGGAAATGCTGACCCGAGGACTTGCCAATGCAGGAGGAGCCAACTTGCTGGATCCGATAAGTGTCGTAACCGAGCCAGTTGCGGGCTGGGTTGTTGCCATCTCCTCTGGAAACGGCATATTCGTGTTTATAGTCGGCGTCGTGGTCCTCTTCCTGTCGCTGCGCTACCTGGTTGTGCTGCTTCGTACCATCTTTCTCGGTCGCTCTGAGCAGCTCATCAACAAGTACCTGTTCGGCCCTGTACCCATTGCCCTGGCTTTTGGAACGCTGGTTACCGTCATGGTACAGAGCTCATCGATTACGACTTCCATTACTGTCCCGTTGGTTGGCGCGGGTCTTGTTACGGTGCACCAGATATTCCCATTCGTACTCGGCGCCAATATCGGTACGACGGTAACGGCCCTGTTGGCCGCCCTCGTGCTCTCGAGCCAGGGTGACATCGCAGGCTTGGCAGCCCTGCAGGTCGCCTTTGCGCACATGCTCTTCAACGTCCTGGGTGTTGCTGTTATTTTGCCGTTTAGAACACTGCGCGCTTTCCCGGTGTGGCTCGCCCTAAGGCTGGGATCCATGGTTGTCAGAAGCCGCGCTTACGCCTTCGTCTATATCCTGCTTATCTTCTTCCTGCTTCCACTGCTCATTATATTTGCAACGCGTGGCGCGGGCACAACAGATTACGGCAGCAAGAGCCACAATACGGAGGTGTACGAACACGTTGGTCCCGCGTCCGCTGATGATCCCGTGAACAGACCCTGAAGCACTATGCCTGATTCGGGTAATGCGTTGCGCAGCGTGTTCGGCCTGGTTGCACGCATGTTCGATATCGTAGACGAGCAGCTGGCCGATGCCGTAAACGTGCTGATGAGCGGAGATGAGGCGCTGGCATTGCAGGTGCGCCAGCTGGACAAGGAGGTTGACACCCTTGAGCTTGCAATCGACGCGGAGTGCGAGCGCATCCTGGGGACATATTCACCTCAGGGAGCGAGCTTGCGCGAGGCGATCGCAGCCATGCGCATGAGCGCGGACCTGGAACGGATGGGAGATCAGTGCAAAAACGTGGCAACCGGTGCGATCCGTCTGCAGGACTTTGGCTCTTGGCGGTCAGATACGTGCATCGTCGAAATGGCCGATGCGGTGCGGAACATGGTTCGCGCCACCAGGGAAGCGCTTGCCAGCGGCGACCGACTGGCCGCCAGAAAGGTAATGGCACTTGACCTGCGCGTAGACAGGGCCTACCGGGAATTGATATCCGATATCGTCCGGCTCAGCGAGGCAGATTCCGACAGGGCACAATCGATGATCCACCTGGCATTCATTGGCAAGTCCCTGGAGCGCGTTGCCGATAACGCCAAGAGCGTGGCGAAGAGCATTGTCTATTCTGTGGAAGGGGTAGAAATCCGGCATTTGGCCTGGCAGCAGTCGTAGGGCAGCTGGCAGCCGTCTCCTGCGAACCGGTTCGGTGCTGCACCCGTCCTCCCCCGCAACGGCAACGCTATTCGGGTCCGACGCAATTCAACGCGCGCGGTAGTCCGGGGTCTACCACCAGCCCCTTCGATCCCTCAGAGACGCAATGTGAGCCACATGATGACGCCCGTGCCAGGCATACGTGGCAAGAAGTCTCTCAAGGGTCAGCGTACCATCTTCCGGATGTACGAGGGTAAGCTCAAAGTCCCTGGCCTCCATGGACTCAAGCAGCACCTGCCACCTACAATGAAGGGCCCGGACCAGCGATAGCGACAGCTCTACCTTAGCCGAACGGGCATCCGCCAGCTGCGCCCAATCCTTCTCCCGGTACGTCTTGATCGGATCTGCATCCCGGGTCAGCGCCCAACGAAAGCGGATATAGGCATTCACGTGGCTGTCCGCGACATGATGGACTACCTGGCGGACTGTCCAGCCGCCAGGTCGGTATGCTTCATCCAGCTGGGAATCCACAAGCCCCTGAACAGCGTCCGAGAGTGCCTCCGGCAGCTCGGCGATCTGCCGGATCCACAACTTGCGCGCATCCGGCCCGGCGGCCTGTGGCCAGGTGAGTCGACCAATGGGGTAGCGAAGGTCCATGGTTCATTCAGGTTGGTTTCGAGGTAAGAACAGCTTGCCAGACCAGTCTACAGGTCACCCAGCTGGGGCCGGAGAAGCACTTCTTCCACCACGGTTCTACTGCCCAGCCTGAATACGTCCACGACGGTATCGGCGATGTCTGTGGCGGCCATGAACCGCTCATCCGGGAGATCTGTACCGTCCCAGCTCGGCGTCCGGACAGGGCCCGGAAGCAGCGTGGTGACGCGTATGCCGTGCGATTTCAGCTCTTCGCGGACTACGCGTGCCAATCCCAGCAGGCCGTGCTTCGCCGCGCAATAGGCCGCACCGCCAGCGTAGCCCCGCAGCGAAGCAACCGACGCCATGAAGAATATGTGGCCGCCCTGCTGCCGAATCATGGAATCCAGGAACGCCCGGGTGACCACGAATGCGCTGGTCAGATTCACAGCCACCTGCGCTCGAAACTTCGCGGCATCGGTATCCGCCAGGCTGCCAGGCGTGAACAGGCCTGCGTTGTTCACCAAGGCCCGCGGAGCACCGCCCCACTCGAGGATTCGGCCGGCCTGCAAAAGGACGGACTCGTCGTCCGTTACATCGCAAGGACACACGAGCGTCTCCGCCCCGAAGGAGTGGCAGCGCTCCGCTACTTCTTCCAGCCGGTGTCCGGTCCGCGCCAGGAGGGCGATCCGGGCGCCCGACTCCTGCGCAAAGCGCTCCGCAATGGCCTGCCCAATCCCCTGACTGGCGCCTGTTATGACAATCAGCGGCATGTTGAACGAATGGAAGCGAAGCTGCGTAAGATACGAGATTCAAACAGCTTCTGGCCCATACTCCCGGGTATCCATGTCTCCGGTATTGGCATGACGATCCCGCTCAGTTTTCAGGAGATCGCCCGAGCCATTCGCGGCGTGGAAGCGGGTTCGTTCGATCTCGTTGTTGGCATCGGCGGCGGCGGAGCCGTGCCCGCGGCCTTGGCAGCGTATCGCCTCGGCCTTGCGCTGCACATGCTCTGGTATAACTATCGCGACGAAGACAACCGGCCGCGCTACGCGCGTCCCCAACTGCGGCCAAGCGGCGACCTGCCGGCCGGCGCCCGGCACGTCCTGCTGGTGGATGATGTGTCCGTTACCGGCAGGACTCTCGAGGCTGCCCGCCGGCATCTTGCTCCCGTCGCCGCTACCACCATGGTCCTGAAAGGCACCGCGGACATCGTGCTATTCCCGGAAATCTCGAGCTGCGTGGCATGGCCATGGAATCAGCCAGCTCCCTTGACCGTCTGAAATCATGGACAGGAGATCTTTTCTGCAGTGGAGCCTCGCCGCCAGTGTCGGCTTTCCGGTAATCCGCAAACCCGCCCCGGACCGCCTGGGAGACCCCTTGCCAATGCGTGAACTGGGAAGGACAGGAGTGGCCGTTACCATGCTCGGAGTAGGTGGATGGCATATAGGGCGCATGTCGGACCGGGACGCGCAGGCAACCATAGAAGCCGCACTTGAAGGCGGAGTACGGTTTTTCGACTCCGCCGAATCCTACCAGGCCGGAGGAAGTGAACGAACGCTGGGCAGATTCCTCGTGCCCAAGTATCGGGAAGACGTCTTTCTTATGACAAAAACCACGGCCTCTGCCGCACGCGGCGCCCGCAGGCACCTGGAGGAGTCTCTGCGCCGCATGGCTACAGACTACCTGGATCTCTGGCAGGTACATGCCGTCAATGACCCGGCGGACGTCAAGCGCAGGCTTTCTGGCGGCGTGCTCGATGTTGCACTTCAGGCAAAGAGCGAAGGCAAGGTTCGCCACATCGGCTTTACGGGCCACAGGGATCCTGCCGCCCATCTACAGATGCTCGAGGAAACCGACAGCTTTGAGTGCTGCCAGATGCCGGTCAACGTCGCGGATGCCAGCTACCTGAGCTTTTCCCGTCGCGTCCTGCCCAGGCTGGTTGACCGCAACCGGGGCATAATTGCCATGAAGACTCTGGCCAATGGCGGCTTTTTCGGGGGCAGCAATCACGGTCAGCACGGCAACAACCCTCGCGTCGTTCCGAACCGGCTGAGTATTGAGGAAGCCTTGCGTTTTGTGTGGTCACTTCCCGTAAGCGTGATCGTCTCCGGACCGGACAACGTAGAACAGATGCGTGAGAAAATTGCCCTGGCCCGGTCGTTCGAACCCATGCATGAAGACGAGAGGTCCGAGCTGATTGATCGCGTGGCGGACATGGCCGGGCGCGGCGTTGAATTCTACAAGGCCTGACAGCACACGCATGTCCAGAATCTGGCTGATTCTCTGCCTGCTCACGCTGGGATCCACTGCGGCGCAGGCCCAGGTCGCGGCCCGAATCATAGGCACGGTTACCGATACAACCGGCACTCCGCTGGAGGACATCAATGTCTTTGTAGCGTCCAGCATGCAAGGTACCGTGACCGACAGCCGCGGCCAATTCGAGCTCGTCGGCCTTCCGCTCGGATCGCTGCGTCTCTATGTGTCTGCTATTGGATACGAGCCGCAGCACGAAGACGTGTTCCTGCGAGAGGCGCGGACGCATGTCCATGACTTCGCGCTTGTGCCCGCCACGTACGAAATTGGCGAAATCACGGTTACAGCCGACAACCGGCGCTGGCAGCGCCAGTTCGAGCGATTCAAACGCCTGTTTATCGGAGAAACCCCGTTCGCCGACCAGACGACTATCACGAACTCCGGAGTACTGGACTTCTCCGCCCAGGGAGGAGAGTTCCGAGCGCAGGCCAGTGAGCCTCTCATCATCGAAAACAAGGCGCTCGGGTACAGACTCACATACTTTCTAAACGAGTTCGTTGCCGAGCCCACCAGCTGGCGCTGGGACGGCGAGCCCCTCTATGAGCCGCTTGAACCCGAGAGCCCGGAGCAGGCTGCGCTCTGGAATGCCCGGCGCGACTCCACCTTCTACGGCTCCTTCCGCCATTTCCTGCTCGCGGTCATCAACGATCAGGTTGGTGAACAGGGCTTTGAAATGTACTCCCGCCCGGCTTCGGGCATGAGCGGGCCGGGCGCCGGCATCGGCGGTGGCGGCAGGCTTTCCGGCAATCAGCGCTTCCCGATCCGTGCGAGTGAAATCCTGAAGCCCGGTGAAAGCGAGAACGAGCGAATACTGGACTTCGAGGGCTTCATTGACGTGGTGTACACGCGTGAGCTTGAGGAAAGGGCATTCCTGGCCTTGCAGCAGCCACCGCGTCGCCGTCCCAGGTTTCAGACATCGCCGATCAAGCTCGACAGGGGAGCGACCATCATCGATTTGAAGGGCGATACGCTTGATCCCTACGGCGTAACCTTCTACGGCGGCTACTTCGGGTACGAACGCATTGCGAATCAACTCCCCAAGGAATACCGGCCGTGGCACGAGTAGTGGGAGCGCGCGAGTCGCAATTTCGCTAATTCTGGCCGCGAGTGTTGCTGTCCAGGCGGCGGGCCAGCCCCTGGACATAACAGGCACGGTACGCGCGGCCGATTCGCACCTGCCGCTGGAGAACGCCCACGTTTTCATCGCTTCGTCCACGATCGGTACGGCAACCGGTGCAGACGGCGTTTTCAGGCTTGAGCATGTGCCGCCCGGCCCGCATCGGCTCTTCGTCTCGATGCTGGGTTACGAGGCGACCCACATCGATACCCTGCTGCGCGCAAGCGGCACGCACGCCATCTCGTTCGATCTGAGCCCGGCCGTCATCGAACTAGAGGAGATTGTGGTAAATGCCCAGGAAGCCCGGCGGTGGCAGCGGAGACTCCTCAAGTTTACGCGACTGTTTCTGGGTGAGACCCCCAACAGTGCGCTCGCGGCGATCAAGAACCCCGAAGTGCTGAGCTTCACCAGTTCCTGGGGTCGCTTTGCCGCAACCGCCTCGAGACCGCTCGTCATCGAAAACCTGGCCCTCGGCTACCGTATCGAATACTATCTCAAGGAGTTTTTTTACTACGGCGATGTCATCAAGTACGATGGCGAGCCCCTGTTTGCGGAGCTGGAGCCGGAGGATGCCGAGCAGGCCGCGCTGTGGAGGGCCAATCGGATCAAGGCCTTCAACGGCTCCTTCCGGCACTTCCTCCTGTCTCTGATGGATGGTGAATCCGAGGCGGATGGATTTGCCACGTACCGAAGGTACAGCCTGGAGCGTCAGTCACCGGCCGTCAGGGCAAACACCGCTGAACTGCTGCGAGCCGGGCCCACGGCGGACGAGATGGAATTGGCATTCCATGGCTTCCTTGAGGTGGTCTACTCAAGAGAGCTGGAGGACGCTGCCTTTCACCGGTGGCAAAGGCGCAGCGGACGCATCCAGGAGCAGCGGTCCTTTCTTGAACTGACCACCGGACCGACTCTTGTGGACCGCTCGGGCGAGGTTATCGATCCCTATGGTGTGACGGTGTACGGCTACTACGCCTTCGAACGCATCGCGGACGAGGTGCCCAAGGAATACCGCCCTCCCGCGCCGTAAGCTCACTCACCTCCAAGCTCAATCACCGAGCCGGTCTTTGCCGACAGGATGGCAGCATCCAGGATCTCCGTGACAACCATGTTGACGGATAGCGACGAAAGACTTCCTGCAGGATCCTCCGCGCCCCTTACGACTGCCGCGAGGTAGGAGAACGGATCGCTCAACTCCTGCGGCAGGGGCGCGGCGGTCTGCCGCTCTTCCTCGTCCGCCTGGCTTAGCCTGACCCGCATGTCGGAGGCGTTGTCCGCATGTACGTAGCCCGTGACTCCGTATACCTCCATGTCCTTGCGGCTAAACGGCCAATTCCAGCTAGCCTGGATGATTCCCTGAGTGCCGGGATAGGTAAGGATTATGGTGGCCTCGTCATCGACGCGGCTGTATAGGTCCGGCTTGAACGTCTGAAGCACAGCCGCTACCGACCCGGGTCGCTGTCCGTCCATTAGCCAGGTCATGAGATTTGCGCCGTAGCAGCCGAAGTCAATTACCGCTCCTCCGCCGTTTTCCGCCGGATCCGTAAGCCAGTCCGAAAACTCCCTGTTTACTCCGATCTCGATGGGACCCGGATGGCCATCGTGAACCACAATCTTGCGCAGCGGCCCCACATCCCCGTTCTCCGCCATGCGACGCGTCTCGTGCACGCTCGCATACCACGTGGTTTCGTAGTTGGTAAGCAGGTGAATGCCGGCGGAATCGGCGGCGGCCTTCATCAACCGCGCGTGCTCCATCGAAATCGCAAGAGGCTTTTCCACCATCACATGGACCCCGTGGCGCGCTGCCAGCTGCGTGATTTCCAGGTGGTCACGAATGCTCGTGAATACCGTAATGGCCTCAGGCCGTGCCTCGCGCAGCATCTCTTCCGCGCTGGCATATACAAGGTTCATGTCAAAGCCATGGCGCTCGGCGTAGCGCCTCGCCAGGTCATGGTTCGCCTCGGCAATGCCCACGATTTCAATGTCGCCCAGATCCTCGCGACCAAGTATCCAGTGCACGTGCGAATGAACAAGCCCCACAACACCGACGCGCACGGGCTCAGGCTCCGGAGGCGCCGTCCATCCCAGCACAGCTACGAGAAGCGCAATGATTGGCATGATTCAGTTGGTGTATTCGGACCATAATACAGGTATGCAACTTCAGGTCCCCGGCCCTCCGATTCCGGGCATGTGCGCGCACCTTCAGCTGCCGCAGGCACGGCTTTGGCCCTCTTTCACAGATCCTCCGAAGCCGGCAACGGCAACGTTGCAACTTGCCTGACGTTGCACGGGGCATGCATCCGGCACATGTCCCTCCCGTTCTGACGCGCGATCCCACCTGCGCGGCCTCCCACCTCCGGCAAGGGAAGCTTGTGGCCTTCCCGACCGAAACCGTCTATGGTATTGGGGCCGATGCCTACAACGAGGATGCCGTGCTCAAGGTGTTCGAGGCGAAGAGCCGGCCACGGGACAATCCCCTGATCGTTCACGCCGCCACGACGCAACAGGTCGGGCAGCTCGCATCCTCGATTCCGGGCGTCGCCGTAGACCTTATGGAGTCATTCTTCCCCGGCCCGCTGACCCTCATACTGCCCAGGCACCCGCAGCTCCCCGCGGTGACTACGGGCGGGCTGGAAACAGTCGCCGTCCGCGTTCCGGGGCACAGCCTGGCCCGCGCATTTCTTGCGGCCTGCGAAACGCCTGTTGCCGCCCCGAGCGCAAATATTTCCGGAAGGCCTAGCGCCACGACGTGGCGGCACGTACTGGACGACTTGCGCGGATTCATAGCATGCCTGCTTCGGGATGATGGCCCGGGAGCGGGCCTGGAATCCACGGTTGTAGACTGTACGGGTGACAAACCCGTACTGCTTCGCCCCGGTGTAGTAAGTCTGGAAGCACTCCGGCGGGTAGCGCCCTCCGTGGACGCGCGCCAACCCCTCACCGGCGCGCCAGTGAGAAGCCCGGGTATGCTGTACCGGCACTATGCACCCGACTCCCGTGTGCAGCTGGTCCAGACTCCCGGCGAGGCCGTGCCAGATGCAAGGGCGGCCTATATCGGGCTGGAGCCGGTAGCAGATCCCGCAGCGTTCGGCGCCGTTCACGTGTGCGCCAGCAAGGAAGACTATGCGCGTGACCTCTTCCGGTTTTTCCGCCAGTGCGACAGGCTGGGTTTAGGCCTGATCTATTGCCAGGAAACGGAAACATCCGGCATCGGAAGAGCCCTGATGGACCGCCTAAATCGTGCATCCGGCAGCGTCAGATCCGAAACGTCAGCCCAAACCCGGTCCCGGCGGCTTGTACAACGGGCACCAGGCTGATGCTGCGCTGGTGGCGCCGGGTCAGGAAGAAAGCCGTTGAAAGACCGATGGCTGTGCCCACGAACACATCCGAAAACCAGTGTACATTGTCCGCCATCCGGACGAAAGACGTGCCTACGCCGAGAGCAAACAGGGCGGCTGTGGGAATATTGCGGTAGTACAGCAGCCAGGGCGTCGTGAACGCAAACACGGTTGTGGCATGGCCGGAAGGAAATGACGTGTTGCCCGAAAAGGGCGCGAACGACATGGCGCCCTTGTCTTGGTAGGGGCGAGCGCGCCCGACGATTCCCTTGAGCGCATTCGTAATGAGATTGGAGAGAACAATGGCCTCCACGGACGTAAAGGCCGCGTCCTGCAAGCGCTCGTCCCCCGACGCCAGCGTGCCCAGGAAGAACAGCAATGCCAACGGCCGCACGACGTTCACATTGCCCACCTCATTCAGGACACGCCGTGACTGCTGTGGAGCAGATTCCGTAAGGTCTATTATCCGTTGCGTTATCTGCTCGTCCCTGCCAGAAAGCACCACAACCAGTCCGGCTGCGCCGGCCGCGCCGGCGGCCACGCGGCGCGTGGCCATTGTTCGCGCGATGGCGCCAACGTCCTCCCCCATCCAGGTCACAAACCGCATGGGATCACTTCGCGCGACCTGGCCGACCGCAGGTCTTGCCAAGGCTGCAACCAGGAGCAGGGATAAACTGCCGCGAGCGATCAGATTACTCAATGAGCAGATCCCCATACGAAATCAGCCCTCCTCCGTTGTCCACGACATATACCCGGACGAGCCCTGTAACTCCCAGCACGCGCGGAGAAAACGAGAATACGTAGGCGCCCGGGTCCCTTGCATTCCTGATATCATCGAGGCGCCGGGCGATGCGGTCCTCGTCAAAGCTCACCAGGGCCAGACTGCCCTCCAGTGCATTGAATTGCCGCACCCGGACGGGAATCGTCACAAAGTCGTTGGGGCCTACCGGGTTCGGAAAGGCCGGATCAATGTAGACGCGCCCCATGTATGCCGGAGATGTGCGCCAGTCGTCTTCATCGGTCTCGGCAACCTCGCCGTTCTTGTCCGTGCTCGTGATGCCGGAAGGCATTGAAAATGCCTCTTCCTCGAAGTCACTCTGGAGCTCAGCGGTATCGCACGCTATCAAGGCCAGAACGCCGCCCGCGATTAGCGCATGCAGCTTCTTGCAGCCATTCATTCCCCTAGTCATGTTTCTTCCCAACGCGCTCCTTGGCCCTGATTGAAGCTACGAATTTGCGCGTCAACATCGGCGCGCGACCCGTTCTGCAAGGTCTGGATCTCGGGATCATGCCGGGCATCCAGGTCGGTCTAATAGGACCCAACGGCAGCGGCAAGACCACGCTCCTGCGCGCCATAGGTGGGCTCTTGCCGTATACGGGCTCCCTGGCGTTCCAGGGCCGGCAAATGAGCGAATGGAAGCCGCGGCCGCTGGCCAGGCGACTGGCGTTCGTTCGGCAAGCCACACCGATTTCCTTTGATTTCACGGTCCGCGAGATCGTCTTGCTCGGCCGTTCGCCGCACAAGAGTTTCCTGGAGCGGGACACGGGCACGGACCATGGCATGGTGAATCGTGCGCTCGAGCGCGTCGACCTGGCGGGATTTGCTGACCGCAGCATTCATTCGCTGAGTGGTGGTGAGCGCAGGCGCGCTTTCCTGGCCCAGGCACTTGTGCAGGAAGCCGACCTGCTGATGCTGGACGAGCCCACTACCCACCTCGATGTCCATCACCAGTTTCGGTTCTTGTACCTCATGCGAGAACTCGTCGAGAGCGGCCGGACCACCATTGTCGTCTTTCACGACATAGAGCTCGCCGCTCGTTTCTCCGATATTTTGCTAGTGCTCGTGGACGGGAAGATCGCTGCCTCAGGCGAACCCTCCCAGGTCCTGACCCCGAAGCTGATGGCTGCGGTGTTTCGCATGCGATGCCAAATTGCGCCAGCCTTCCAGATCAGCTACGTCGAACCCCTTAACTGATGGCCCCCAGGATTTATACTCGTACCGGCGACGACGGCTCTACAAGCCTTTTTGGAGGCGGCCGGGTCTCGAAGGACGATGCCCGCATCCGCGCCTACGGCACGGTAGACGAACTCAACGCATGCCTCGGTCAATGCGTGGCAAGTCTGGCAGCCCAGACGCCCGTAAAATCGCTGCTGGTTCGGCTGCAAAACGAGCTATTCGTGGTGGGCGCGGATCTGGCAACCCCATTAAACTCCCGGGCATCGGTCCCCCGCATCACTCCGTCCGATGTTCGCCGTCTTGAAGAATACATCGATTCATATGAAGCGGACCTGCCACCGCTCACAAGTTTTATCTTGCCGGGAGGGACCACTGCCGCATGCATTCTGCATCAGGCGAGGACCGTTTGCCGCAGGGCCGAAAGAGAGATTGTCGCCGCCCGGCTTGCCGGAGAACTGAACGTCCACGCGCTGGAGTATATCAATCGAATGTCGGACCTTCTGTTTGTGCTGGCACGTTGGGTCAATCGCATGGAAGACGTCCCGGATGTCGTATGGACGGCGTAGCGATAGCCGGCACCCCCGAGTAAACCGGTAAAGCCAGAGTGAACGCGCTCAAGAGCCTGGTAGGAGCCGCTAAGACCTGGTCACGCCCCCTGGCGTGTGCGGCCGTCGGGGCGTGCGTACTCCTGCCCAGTGCCGATCTCGCGCACGTTGAATACGCCACGGCAGTGCCCGCGCCTGCAGACAGGTTCGGAATTGACAGCACCCGGTACAAACCGTCCGCCGAGCAAATCCGGCGCAACGACACTTTCGCAGCCATCCTGGCCAGGCACGGCACGAAGACTCCGCGTATTGCCGCTGCCATGCAGAGAATGGAGCCGCTTCTTGATCCGCGGAAGCTCCAGGCCGGGGCACCTATTTGGGTCTACCGCGAAACGCAGACGGATTCTGCCCGCCTTTTCGTGTACAAGCCTGCTCCGGAGCGGTTTGTAGTCTTGGACTTCAGGGATTCCGCGGCTGTTTATGGCGGCGAATTGCCCGAAATCATAACACGAAGAATTGTACATGCATCCAAAGAGACATCGCCCTACGAAGCCTTGGCGGATCAGGGAGCCGATCCCAATCTGGCGATCGAGCTGGCCCGTGTATTCGCGTGGCAAGTTGACTTTTACCGCATTCAGAAAGGAGACAGGTTCAGCATTGTGTTTGACGCGCATCAAGTCGACGGCGCCGCAACGGACGCCTCCATCGTAGCGGCTCGCTTTCAGCAGACTAGCAAGACCCACTACGCATTCTGGTACGACCTAGATGGCAATGGCGGCTACTACGATGAAGACGGCAACACGTTGAAGCGGGCCTTTCTTCGCGCGCCATTGGAATACACGCGCATCAGCTCCAGGTATTCTCTCCGCCGCTTCCATCCTGTCCAGCGCCGCTATACGCCTCATCTCGGTACGGACTATGCAGCGCCGACGGGCACACCCATAGTTGCCACGGCGGACGGCACCGTGACGGAGGCTACCTATTCCGGCGGCAATGGACGCTATGTAAAGATCCGGCACAATGACACATACGCGACCGCCTATCTCCACATGTCCCGCTTCGCAAACGGGATCCGTCCGGGCACGCGGGTCGAGCAGGGACAGCTGATCGGCTACGTAGGCAGTACGGGACTGGCAACCGGACCGCACGTCTGTTACCGGTTCTGGATGAACGGTAGGCAGGTAGACCCGCTTCAGCTTGACATGCCGCCGGCAGCCCCCATTGCTGAAGAGCATCGGGCAGGCTTCTTCCTTCAGCGGGATTCTTTGCTCCAGCAGCTGCGGTCGAGCTTGTAGTCCGGAGTCGGCCATTCTTGTTACAACGCAGGCAACTCGTGCGTTTCAGGCGCAAAAAGGCTGGTCGCCGGTTCGATTGGATCAGCGCATGATTGCCCGCGCCATTTCTTCGAAGCGGGGCCCAAGTAGCAAGCGTCGTTGGTTGCCAGGATCTGGCCGAAGGGGAGATCCGTATCTGCAGAATAGCCGGATAGCACTCGCCGAGTGGCCACGGAGAATGGCATGCCGGGGCATGTGAACTTCGTCTGCCAGCAGCCGTATATTGTGAGCGAGACGCGATCCATGTGATTGCCCTCCCTCCGAGGCCCGCGCTTCACCGCGCGGGCTTTCGTGTTTTTGGCCGCTTCCGATCAGCCCATGTACTTCGCCTATCTCGATGAATTCGGTCACATCGGACGCTACGTAGACCGTAAGCATCCGCGCTACAAGGACAGCCCAGTATTTGGCCTGGCTGGCTTTGTGATGCCTGCAATTGAGGTGCGCCATTTTGGGACATGGTTCTTCCAGAGGAAATGCCAACTTATGCAGGCGAATATCAGGCGGTCCGGCAAGCATCCGTGGGAGTGGGAAAATAAAGGAGCGAAGCTTTACCATCCGAAAATCATGCGACGTTACCCGTGGCTGCGCCAATTCACATTGCGCCTCTTCTCCAAGATCCAGAACGCGGGTGGCTTCGTATTCTTCTGTGGTCTAGAGAAATCGGCCTGGCCCGGTGAACACAATTCGAACGGCCTGTATCGTTGTATCCTTCGACAATCGATCAAGCGCATTGACGAGTATTGCGATCAGGACTGCTCATCACCGGAGGGCTTTGTTATGCTGTTGGATGAGCACGACCAGCGTGCCAGTTTGCTGGCTCAGGCCGCACGATCCATGTACGGCCCAGTCGATCAGTGCAAGCGCCTAGTTGAGCAGCCGTTTCATCTGGAGAGTCACCGCTATCAGAATCTGCAAGCTGCAGACTGGATTGCCGGACTAATTGGACGAATAGGAGCGCGATGGGTAGCCCCCGATGCATTTCCCGGAAACGATGTCTTCGTGCACTATTTTGGCTCTCGCCTGCACCAGGTTTCGCATAGATCGGGTATCAGGGCGCATCAGAATCCGGACAATGGCATTCTGGCCTGAACCGGCCATTTGCAGCATTCCCACCTGCAAGGCACGGAAGATTCGAAGCCCATTCCGTAAGGCTTGATGGCGCAATCAGTGCGGCACGCGGCTGGCCTCTTGCCCCATCACAGAAAGTACTATCACGTAACGCGGCTGCCTGTCTCCACATGGCGCGCATTGCAAACGGGATCCGTCTGGGTACGCGGATGAAGTAGGGACAGCTGATCGGCTATCTTGTGATTGGCGACATTTAGAATTAACGGCGACGACAATTAGAATTAACGGGACTTGACGTCGTCTTGTGAGTGGACCGGCCGGTTTGTTCGGTCAGTCCACAAGCGAGATGGTAAAGGATGCGCAGGTCCTGCTTCTACGCAGGTTGGTATTGAAGAAGGGAGACCCCATAGCGACGGCGGCGGCCAAGGCCGGCATGTGCGAGACTACTGCGCGCAAGTACGTGTGGCAGGGCAAGCTGCCAAGCGAGACCAGGCAGCCGCATACGTGGCGCACGCGCAAGGATCCGTTTGGGGACGTGTGGGAGGAGGTCAAGGCCTTTCTGGAGGTCAATCCACATCTGGAGGTGAAGGCACTATTTGGCGAGTTGCAGCGGCGGCATCCGGGCAAGTTTCAGCCGGGTCAGG
>CAZXEU010000118.1:0-4169 GCA_964639665.1 uncultured Rhodothermaceae bacterium
CCTGTCAGACCACCGCCGCCGCTTACACGCCCTCGGCTCCGGATTCCCAGTGCTGGACGGTAGACAGGTTGGGCAGGCCCCCCCAATGCCCGTGCCAGCCCGAAAAGGCCTCAAGAGTGAATGCCCAGAAACCGGATTCGAAATCACTTGCCACGATCAATCCGTCCGCATTGCGAACATCGACGGCATTTGTGCCGCGTTGCGGCTGCAAAAGCGGGGACTGCGGATGTTCCGGAATCGTGGCGGTCCGGTAGTAGGCGTCCGTATACGGATTGAGCGGGTCGAAGACGTTAATGACCTGCAGCCCGTCTTCCAGCGCTGCCGCGAAGGCAAGCGGCCAGCGAAGCTGAAGGCCGACATACTCGTTCTGCCAATTCGACGTCCAGGCGGACACCGCGGTTCGCAATCGAGGCAGTGTCCCGTCCAGTGCTGGCTGCAAGTCGAATATCCGGACCGGGGCTGTTCGGTATTCCGCAAGCGTGAGCACGTGTCGTCCATCCGGCGTCGGTACCACAGCCCGCCCGCGCTGCACGGCCGCGGAGCTGATCGATGTGAGCTGCCGCACTTCCGAGAGGTCCGAGAAATCATAGACAAAGTATCCGCCGCCGCCCGCGGCGTACAGCCGATCCTGCCGAGACTCGGGTTCATAGCCGGCAAAGACGTTGTCAAAGCCGGACTCGGCAGTCTGAGGCAGGTCCGGGGTTTCGATCCTCGCAACTGGTGCAAGGTGTTCTTGCAGAATGTCGGCAACGTCATAGACGTCAAGCGTTCCTCCGCCCGTTGCCAGCAGAAGACTGCTGCCGCTTGAATGGCGATAGGCGAACAGTGCCCGATACCCCCCCTGCGTCGAAATGCGTGCCGTCTCCCTGATGTCGGGCGGCTCCGTCACGTCGAAGACAACGGCGCCGATGTTGGATTCAGCTGCATCGTCGTCGGCAAACGCCTGCGCAAGATAATGCCTGCCTTCGTGGGCAAATATGGTGAGCCCATGGCTGGTAAGGCCCGCTTGGTCGTCCACGTGCCATTGTACCATTAAACGAGGCACGGCGATGTCGGCGATGTCAATGACGACCAAGCCTGCCGGCGCCGCTCCGGTGGCCAGGTAAGCGAAGGGTCGAGCCATGTCCTGATCAATGGCAATAGCCGTTGTTCCTCCCTCGATAAGGAGGTGGCCCGCGGCATGGATATTGCGGCTGCTCCTGGTGGATTCCTGGCCCAGCGCGTCTTGCTGGCTGACAAGCAGGGCCAGCGCGGCAAGAATCAGCATTTGGGTTTTCATAGCTAAAGGCGTGGCGTAGATGAGCGCTATCAAGCTAAGCGACGGCAACCTGCAAACGCAAAGCAATCGCCCTCTTGGCTACGAAGTGCCATGCACCGGCGCGGCAGTAAGATGCCCGCGGCCCGGGACACGACACAGCATCGCCGGCGAATCCACGGACCCATGCCGGCCGGAATTGCATGCCCTTCCTCTCCTCGGCCTTAGTCATCGCTCCGCATGGCTCTGTATTAACTAGGTGCAGGCTTGAACTTTTGGTCCGCGAGCGTATATTACAGCGCTCATCGAATCGGTAAGTATTCGTGCGAATTGCTGCGCTTCTGACATTGATGCTGGCTGTGGTCGCAGCCGCCAATCTGACCGTGCAGCTCAAATACTTTGAAGTTGAGCACGAAGGTGGCGGGTTCGCGATAAAGTGGGAGGCTGAGACGGAAGCGGACGTTCGCAGTTATGAGCTCTTCCGAAAGACGAGCTATGCTGCGGAATTTGTTATGGTGGAATCGCCGAACGCGCACGGGGCCGACAAGGAGTACGTGGTCCGGGATGACGAGGTTTACAAGAATGCGATGGATCAGATTGACTACCGGTTGGAAGTAGTATTCAATAACGGATTGCGGCAGCGCCTGGCAGAGAAGAAGGTCAATTATACGCCGACGGCTATCCGCAGGAGTTGGGGTAGCATCAAGGCGATGTTCCAGGATTGAGCTGTCCCGGAGATGCAGGCTGCGAGTTGGTGGCTGCATCCGGGTCGGCCCTGAGCGGCAGGTGACTTGCGTACACTGATCTTGGATGCTGCGCGGACGGACCGCATGCTCTGCCGCTTGGCGTACGAGGTGGTGGAGCGCAATCGGGGCACAGACGATCTGGTCATATTCGGAATCATGAACAGCGGCTTCGCTGTCGCAGACGCCCTTTCCCGCCACATGGGCGAAATCGCAGGCGCTCAATTCCCGGTTTTTGCCCTAGACGCAAGGCCGTTCCGTGATGACCGGGCGCGGCCCCGAACAGATGTCCGGCGAGCCGAAGTAGATGTGACGGGCAAACGGGTTATCCTGGTGGACGACGTATTGTTTACCGGCCGCACTGCGCGAAGCGCACTTGATGCCATTGTCAGGTATGGGCGGCCGGCATCAATTCAGCTCGTGGTATTGATTGACCGCGGGCATCGCGAGTTTCCGATCCAGGCAGACTACACCGGTCGCGTCTTGCCTACAAAGCACCGTGAACGCGTGGACGTGGACTCAGCGGCGGATTTCGCTGTTTACGTGGTCGAATAGGATGCTGCCGCCAGGGGAATCTTCCCCGTCGCTCTCCGGGCGCGTGAAGAGCCGGATCTCGAATCCCTCGCGCACCTCCGTACCAGGTTCACGGCTCTGCCGAATGACGGACGGGTCCGGGTCATCCTCCTCCAGATCGAGTACAACCGATCGCAGGCCCCGTCCCCCCAACAGCGCTCGGGCCTGACTCAGTCGCAGGCCTGTCACGTCCGGAACTACGACGATACGCGATCCGAGGCCGGTTCCGTACCACAGCATGACACTGTCTCCCTGCTGCGCTATGCTGCCGGGAATCGGCTCCTGCCGGGTAATGGCGTTGGCGTAGGGCGACGGAAGGGAGTCCGGCGCTTCGCTTTGCACGAAGAGCCCCGCGGAAGCCAGCTGATTGCGTGCTCCTCGCCGCGACAGCCCTACCACACGGGGCACAGTAACCTCTGGAAGCGTACCCCGGTTGATCGTCACATACACGATCCGGCCCGGCTTTACCGGCGTATTCGGAGAGGGCCTCTGTTCCAGGATCAGGTTTGGTTCGCGGAGCCTGTCGAATCGCTCCAGCGGCTCACCTATGGCCAGGCCCCTGACGGCGAGCGTGTCCCGGGCCTGATCAACCGAGCTCCCGACGAGGTCAGGGACCATGACAACTGTTTCCTGCCGCGTATAGCGGGGCATGACAAGCTTGTCAAATAGCGCAGCGCACACTCCTAGGATCGTGGCCAGCACGACCATGCCCGTCCAGAAGTAGCGATTGGTGATCAGGCTGGTGACCTGACGGATGCGCTGGCCAGCTTTGTGAAGATACGATGACCTTTTCACGTTTCTCGGAACCTGCAGAGCTGCAAATTGATATACTTGGTCTGCCTGTTGCAGATCAGGCAGTTGTTAGCGCTTGTTCTTAAAAATGACTCCGTGTCCGCGCAGGCAGATCAGGGTACGTCCTTGAGGGGCTTGCCTGTAACTTGACAGCGGTCAACACGGTTTCGTACATTGGCTGTCCGCCCTTTTTGCGGCAGCGCCGGGTACCGGTTTGTGGTACCCGGATTGTTCTTTGACGAGTTGAGAGTATAGCGAGTCCTTTGTCGATTTCAGACACGGTTCCGCGCGTTTTGCGGAGCCGATATCAATAGTCAGGGCAGGAGCGCCAAGGCGCTCAAACCATTATTTCAAACCTCTTACTACGGAGAGTTTGATCCTGGCTCAGGACGAACGCTGGCGGCGGGCTTCATACATGCAAGTCGAACGAGAAAGCGTCCTTCGGGACGTGAGTAGAGTGGCGCACGGGTGAATAACGCGTAGGCAACCTGCCCTCGAGTGGGGAATAACTACTGGAAACGGTAGCTAATACCGCATGATCTCCCGGACCGCATGGTCCGGGATAAAAGTTTTCGGATGCTCGGGGATGGGCCTGCGTCGGATTAGCTTGTAGGTAGGGTAAAGGCCTACCTAGGCAACGATCCGTAGCTGGTCTGAGAGGACGATCAGCCACACTGGCACTGAGACACGGGCCAGACTTCTACGGAAGGCAGCAGTAGGGAATATTGCACAATGGGGGAAACCCTGATGCAGCGACGTCGCGTGAGTGATGAAGGCCTTCGGGTTGTAAAGCTCTGTTCTTGAGG
>CAZXEU010000119.1:0-25151 GCA_964639665.1 uncultured Rhodothermaceae bacterium
GCCAGATATCGCCCCGGCCGCTGTGTTCGCGGTCGAAGCGCAGGATGCGGCCGTCTATCTCGCGAAATGTGCCGCTGTCTTCGTTGACGGGCTAGACCACCCGGAAGGCATAGCCGTGCACCCGGATGGATCCGTCTGGGCTGGCGGAGAAGCCGGACAGATCTACCGGGTATCTGCCGACGGGCACAAGCTGCAAGAGATGGCAAATACCGGCGGCTTCATCCTGGGCCTCGCCTTCAGCCCGGACGCAAGCTGGCTTCTGGCGTGCGATTTGCGTAACCAGTGCCTCTGGCGACTGGACCTCGACTCCGGCAAGCTTTCGGAATTTGCCCGGGGCGCCGGCGACGGCGACGGCTTCAAGATTCCCAACTACGCCTCCTTTGCCAGGGATGGCACGCTCTACGTCTCCGACAGCGGCACATTTCGCGAGATAGACGGCCGCATCCTGCGCTTCGACCGCGAACACAGCGGCCGGGGCGATATCTGGCACAAAGGCCCGTTCAATTTCGCCAACGGGCTGGCCCTATCGCCCGATGAAGGCGCGCTGTATGTGGTCTGCAGCTTCACGCCGGGAGTCGAGCGCGTCGAGATTCTGCCGGACGGTCGGGCCGGGCGCCGCACCCTGTTCGTCGAGCTGCCGAGGACGGTGCCCGACGGCCTGGCCTTTGATGCGGCGGGCAACCTCTACGTTTCGTGCTACGCCCCCAACCGCATTTACCGGGCCGCTCCGGACGGCGAGCTTGAGCTTGTAATCGAGGACTGGGAAGCCCATACATTGTCCAATCCAACCAACATGGCCTTCGGTGGCCCCGACTTCGACCAGCTCTTCACTACCAACCTGGGACGCTGGCACGTGACCCGAATCAACCTGGGCATAGTGGGGGCTCCGCTTGCGTGCCACTACTGAGATCGACCCATGTCGCGCGACACTGTGGAAGTATTCGGACAGGATTCCTGGCGTGTGGCCACAACCAGTGTGGAGGCCTACCTCACCCGTCTGGGCGGCCATCTCGGACCGATTACATTTTACCTGGGCGGACGATCGATTGACCCTTATGCACTGGCGCCGTGGGCGGAGGAAGACACCTCCGACGCATTGCCTCCCGTTCTCCAGGCGCTTCGGGGCGATTTCTTCTGCATGCCCTTCGGCAGCAATGACGCGGCTTACCGGGGCGAGAACCACCCTCCACACGGAGAAACGGCAAATGCGCCCTGGAAGCTGGTTTCTATTCTGCGCGAGGACAACAAGGCGACTCTTCACGCTTCGCTGGATACTAGGGTTCGCGCAGGACAAGTCGACAAGTATGTCACCTTGCGCGAGGATCACCACGCCGTATACTCCCGCCATGTGGTGCGCGGCATGGGAGGCCGCATGTGCCTGGGACACCACGCCATGCTCGAGTTTCCGGATGCACCCGGAAGTGGCGTGATCACCACCAGTCCTTTCCTCTACGCCCAAACAGCGCCCGAACCGGTGGAACTCCCCGAGAATCGCGGCTACTCGCTCCTGCAGCCCGGCACCTCCTTCACCTCCCTCGACAGCGTCCCGACCATAACGGGGGAGCGAGCCGACCTGAGCCGCTTTCCTGCCCGAAAGGGGTATGAGGATCTTGTGATGCTCGTTTCCGATCCATCTGCGGTCTTTGCGTGGACCGCGGTGACGTTTCCCCAACAGCGCTTCGCCTGGTTCGCCCTGAAAGACCCTGCGGTGCTGCGACATACCGTTTTCTGGATATCCAACGGGGGGCGTCACTATGCGCCTTGGAATGGACGCCACGCCAGCGTAATGGGCCTCGAGGAGGTCACGTCCTACTTCCACTATGGGCTGTGCCCGTCTGCCGGAGACAACCCCCTGCGGCACCGGGGCTACGAAACGTGTCTGGAACTGGACGAAGACATCCCTCTGGACGTGCGCTACATCATGGCAGTTGCAGATATTCCAGACGGGTTTGACAGCGTTCGGTCCATCAACGCACGCGCCAGCGGCAGCGGAGTAGTGCTGAAGTCCACAGGCGGGTTGGAAGTGTCCGTGCCTCTTGACCTCTCCTTCATTACGTCGATTCGCGAAAACGCATAGCATTGGCTCCAGCAAGGATGGCGGGGCTCCGAAGTTAGTGCTCCTGCCAATCTCCGTGACTCGCGTCCGATCGCTGCCTTCGCACGGGCCTGCATTGGTCAATATGGCGTGGGCAATTCACCGGGTAGCACGCAGAAGGACTAGCGGGACCCCGACCGGCGACGTGGTGCGTGTGCCGCTTGCCGACCGCACTCAGGAGCGCACGAATTAGCGTCGCCAGGCACTTCCTTCAGCGCTTCAAAGCGTTCAACACACGGGCAGTAACCGAGGCTACCTAGAAGACAGCCTGGCGACGGTTTCGGTTGGAGCCGTGCTCCCCAGGCACCGCGGAAGTCCAGCATAGTGCATGGAGCCCACAACGTGGTCGAGCATTCGCAGCAGAGCGTGACTCGACAAAGCGGCAGGGGATCAAGAAGGGCTGCAAGTCCTTGGTCCCGGCTGCCCGCTCCGAATCGGAGGCACGGCTGGCGACGAGGGACGAGATTGATTCAGAAGCGGCGCGCGGGATGATTTCGACCGGGCATATCAAGGTCGTGAGGCGGTACGGCGTAATGCGTGTAAGCCTAATTAAAGTTGCCGGTGGATCGCCCTCGAGCGGGCCCTCCGTTGACTGGCCGCCGGAAGTAGTGGCTCCGGGATTTGTAGCTTCGCGCAATCAGGAAACACTTTGCGGCGATTAACGTGGACGGGCTCCGCCGAACGCCGCGTTCACCTAAGAGAAACACGATTCATGAGCTCACCCCGCCGCTTCGATTCCATCAGTGCCGCCAAGACCTGGCAAAGAGGATTAGAATCCCGATCCACTGATCGCGACCTCCTTCCTCGCGCCTTTGGCGAGGACACCTTCGGGCTGCAAGAGATGCAGTCGCGGCTTCCGGAGAACGTCTTCAAACAGATCATCCGCACCATCCGAGATGGCGAGGAGCTGGACCACGGGGTAGCCGAAACCGTGGCAGCCGCCATGAAGGACTGGGCCCTAACTCGCGGCGCCACCCACTACACGCATTGGTTCCAGCCGCTGACCGGGAGCACAGCCGAAAAGCACGACTCCTTCCTCAAGGTGCAGCGTGACGGCCGCGCCATCACCGAGTTCGGCCGCGACGAGCTCGTCCAGGGAGAACCGGACGCATCTTCCTTCCCTTCGGGCGGACTCAGGGCCACATTCGAGGCGCGTGGCTACACGGCGTGGGACCCGACTTCGCCTGCCTTCATCATGGGGGGTGAATCGGCGACTTACCTCTGCATCCCCACCGCATTTTCGAGCTGGGCCGGGGACAGCCTTGATGCCAAGATTCCGCTTCTTCGCTCGATGGACGCGCTGGATCGCGCCTCGCGCCGTGCGCTCAAGGTCTTCGGCATTGATGCGGGACGCGTCACGGCCAGTCTGGGCCCCGAGCAGGAGTTCTTCCTGCTCGACCGCGAGTTTTACTACCGCCGCCCTGACCTCATGACCTCGGGCCGAACCCTCTTTGGGGCCAAACCCCCGCGGGGGCAGGAACTCGACGACCACTACTTCGGGCAGATACACGAGCGGGTGCTGGCGTGCATCCAGTCGGTGGAAATGGATCTCTACCGCCTCGGCGTTCCGATGAAGACGCGGCACAACGAGGTCGCGCCGGGACAATACGAGATGGCGCCGGTCTACGAGAACGCGAATGTGGCATCGGATCACCAGCAATTGATGATGCGGATCCTGGAAAGGAACGCGCGTCAGTATGGCTTCATCTGCCTCTTGCACGAGAAGCCCTTCCGGGGCATCAATGGCAGCGGCAAGCACGTAAACTGGTCCTTCGGCACGTCAGACCGCAACCTGATGGACCCCGGCGACACGCCCCATGACAATCTTGTTTTCCTGTTCTTCTGCACGGCCGTGATGAGTGCGGTAAACAAGCACCAGGACCTCCTTTTGGCGTCCGTGTCGAGCGCGGGTAACGACCACCGCCTCGGCGCCAACGAGGCCCCGCCCTCGATCATCTCGGTCTTCCTGGGAGAGCAGCTCGAAGATATCTTCAACCAGCTGGAGAAATCGGGCTCGGCCGAGAAGCGGGAGCACGACGGTCTGCTGGGGCTTGGCGTATCCGTATTACCCGACCTTTCGCGCCACTCCGGCGACCGCAACCGCACCTCGCCTTTTGCTTTTACCGGTAACAAGTTCGAATTCCGGGCGGTAGGTTCCGCGTCCAGCATTTCGCTCCCGGCAACCGTGCTAAACACGATTGTGGCCGAAGCGATCGACGAATGGGCCGACCTTCTGGAGGCGATCGTGAAGACAGAAGCCTCGCTCGAGGACGCGCTCTGGACGCTGCTCGCCAACGAGATTCCGGCCTTCAAGCGCATCATCTTCAACGGCGACAACTACTCGGACGAATGGGTCGAGGAGGCAGAGCGCCGCGGCCTGATCAATACGCGCAACGCAGTCAACGCGCTTCCGGCCCTAGGGGCGGAGAAGAATCAGCAGCTCTTTGACCGGTACGGCGTCATGTCGCCGCGGGAGCTTGAGGCCCGTTTGGAGGTGCTCACCGAGCAATACTTCATCAAGATCAACATCGAGGGCGAGACGGCTGCCAGCATCGCGCGCTGCATGATCCTGCCCGCGGCAACCTCCTACCTCGGCCGGCTCGCAGAGGCGCGCTTAGGGACGGAGAAAGCGGCTGCATCCACTCGCGGACTTGACAGCAACATTGCTCGGGTGGCCGGCCTGATCGACGAACTGACCGATGCTCTGGACGAGCTGGATGCACAGAACGAGGAGTTGGGAGGCGACGAGATGACTTCAAAGGTCATTCACATGCGGGACAATGTGATTCCGGCGATGAATGCAGTACGCGATGTGGCCGACCGCATGGAGAAGGTAATCCCCGACGATCTTTGGCCACTGCCCACCTACCGAGACATGTTATTCGTCAAGTAGTGCGTGGTAGGGATTGAGTTAGGGTGGCCAGTACAGGAGCGAAGGTCCCACGGTGACCTGGAATTCGCCCGGTAGGGGACGGCAGAACTGACGATCGTTTCCGGTCGCAAGGCCGCCCTGCTAACTCGTGGCTTCGCGTCGCAGGCTTCTAGCAGCGGCTGACGCGGGGGCTCAATTCACGGGCTCTGTGGCTCCCTCTTGAATCCGTCCTGGCCGCCAATTGTGGCGTGTCGAATGCTCGTGGGCGCCGCTTTGAATGGTGCGGTCTGAGGATCCGCGGCGCTGCCGGATTGATTCGTCATCCACGCGCCAGGACGTGCCGCAAAATAGCACGCAGCGCAGCTGAAACCAAACCTGACACCGCTCAAAACACCCATGCCTCTTGCTCCATCAGCCCCTCCAAGGAAATGCACCGAATTCCAAAACGCTCGCAGATGTTGGGAATCTTTACTGCATTGGGCTTGATTCGCTCGTTCGTTGCGACAGCCGAGGGGCCCGCTTCGGACAGTACCTTTGCTCGGGCAACCAGGAAGGCATCTGCATTGCGTCCACCCCTGAGCAGCTTCTCCCTTTCAACGTTCTGCCAAAAGCGTGGCACCGCAAAGATCTCTCTAACGAATACTGCTTCTGCGCTCGCCGGCGCCGGAAAAAGCTGAAGGTGATCCCTTGCCCAGGATTTGAGTTCGATTAATGGACCGTCTTCAATCTCGCGCCTTACCTCCCGTGTCGAAGCAATCCGCCCTTCGCCGACCAGGTCATCAAATCTGCGCCATAGACTAGGGAAGCGGCTGCGATAGAAGCTGCCAAACAACTGGGAGAAGACGTTGGTGTCAAGGACGTAAATCACGGCCAAGCACCGCTTCTTCAAAGGGCTCTACACTTGCTGGCTTGACCTGCAGGTAATCGGCCAGCTGTAGCGCATCAATCTTGTTCTTGTAGTACGTCGAGAATGCCTGTCGGACATAAGGCCTGCCGAGGTAAGCAATCTGATTGGCATAATAGTTGCCCCCGGTACCCTGCCCTCGCTGCTCACTCCATGTCCTGGTCCGGCTTTCATATTCGGCGCTGCTGATCATTCTGGCATCCAGGAACCTCCGGTAGACAAACTCCCGGCTCACATTGAAGCGATTTGCCAGGTCAGCCGCCGTCTCGGCATTGGGAGGCCGGCTGCCAAGGGCCTGTTTGAACGCGCTCTCGGGTACCAGGAATCTGGACGCAAAGCGATTCACAGCAGCCTCCGTTCGCCGATAGTCATCGTCCGGTTGCAGTACGCCGCGCGCGCTCTCGATGCCGCTAGTCCGCATTAGCAAATGCGCCAGCTCGTGGAATAGCGTAAAAACCTGCCTCGTCGCAGCAGTCGAATTGTTGACGTAGATAATCGGAAACTCCTCGTGATACAGGCTAAAGCCCGAAAAGCCCACCTGGCGGAACTGGTCCTTGAACACGTATATCCCTGCATGGAATAGTGCCTGGCGCCAAGCTTTAAATGCATCATCGGCGCGCTGCCATCCCGATTGTGTCTCCATGGATACAGCCAGGTAGTCTCTGGCCTTCGGCGCAAATTGTACCAGTGAGCCGAAGGTGCCAGGCACGAGATCCCGTGTTATCAACCGCCCCGAGAAACTGCGCCCGTCAAACAATTCATCCAGGCTCAATTGCAGGGCTTTTGCCTTGCGCAACAGCAATCGGATACGCGGCGGCAACCGGGCAAACTGTTCAGACTTCGTGGTTCGGAAAGACTCTTCGATGGGCGGCACATCGGGTGGCTCGGGAAAGAAAATGACGGCTATCGGCACCCTGAATCTGCCCGCGAGGTCTTCCAACTGCGCATAAGTCGGGCCAGCGGCGCCGGATTCCCAGGTTCCGAACCTGGGATACTTCCGCTTAAGGTCTTCAATAGAATATCCCGACCGTTCCCGAGCCCAAGTCAGTACCTCGGGCGTAATGGGCATATGGTCAGTACGCATGAACTCGGCGCGAGCGCGTTATCCTGAAAAGCAAAATCCCGATTGATCGGAGTCTAGAACGGCCATCAGCCGCATCCAATGCATTCCGCAAATTCGACAGTATGAGCCGCTAATGCATCATCCCGGCTACCGGGCCTCCGCATTCGATACAATAGCGGCAATATAATTCGGTCGCACCCTAGTAGCATAGCACGAAACCTACGTTGCTGACAAGATGGTGCCTTCCCAGATTCCACGGCGGTTCGCGCACGCCCAATCTGAAGAACATTTTGCACATACTTTGCCAGGATCCGGCTTCTCGCCCGTAGCCACAAGTCAGCCCAAATGGCACTACGGAACGAGCATCCTCTCCTCCAGCCGGGCAATCCACAGCCCCGAATTGAGATCCGAAGTATAGATATTGCCCTTGAAAAGCTGCGCTCCCCACGTCATGGGCCAGCCCGGCACGACCGATACATTGTCCGTGGTGCGAAGGGCTGCCATTTCCCGTCCCTGGCGGTACAGGTCACCCCTTAGCTCCCCCGAGATATCCACAACGCGCAGCCCGCCCTGGTAATACCCCACATAGAGCCGGTCCCCGTCCGCCCAGATGTTGTGCGCGCCCGCATCCGGCACTTCGTAGCGTGCCACCTCTACCGGATTGTCTAGGTCGGTAACGTCCAGCACGTGAATGTAGCCGGTGGCGTCAATCGGGGCAAAGGGCTGCCACCCTTCCGGCCAGATCTCGTCTCCAACGAACAGGTACCGTCCATGTCGCCACGCCACGTGAGTATGGCCCTCCGGATACTTGTACTGGCTGACAAACGCCGGCGCCGACGGGGCGCCACCGTGGGTCGCTGCTCCCACATCCAGTATGACCACGCCGTCGTCCCAGTATGACAGATAGGCGTAGCCATCCTGCACAATGACATCATGCAGGGTCTTGGCTCGCTTGTCCAGGCCCCACCGCCCAACTTCGGACGGGTTGCGAGGGTCAGAAATGTCGATAATGTGAAGGTCGTTGGTCCCGTTATGGCACGCGTACACAAGGTCAGTGGCACCATCGATCCAGACGTTGTGCACGCCACCCGTGACCGTATCCGTATACTCGGACAGTATGGTCGGATGTGCAGGCACGGCCAGATCCAGAATCACCATTCCATTGCGCCTGTCCGAGGCTCCCTCCCTTGTGATGATGCCGATCTGGCCGTTCGGATGAATTTTCACGTCGTTGATCCGACGGGCATTTACCTGGATGGAATCTGTCAGCACAGGCGATGAGGGATCGGTCACGTCAAATGCCTTCATCCAGTCGTGCAGAAAGGTGCCCACGTAGGCGTAGTCTCTGCCGTCTGAGCCTTCGAACACCCACGTATCGCCCGAGTGGTGCGCCCCGATAGCACCCCTTCCCACAGGAATGAGCGTCGCATTGTACTGGCGCGGCTCCACATCCACGGTAATAGTGCGCTCGATTTCCTCTCCTATGTGGGCCGTGATTTCATGGGGACCGGCTTCCTGGGCGACAAACACGCCATCCATGCCTTCAGCCTCGATGAGCGCGCCCTCGCCCCGGACCGACCACGCGGGATAGAATTCACCGACAACGCTTCCTTGCGCATCCTGAGCCCGCACGCGGAAACGGACCACGTCGCCGCTGCGGACGCGCACGCGATTCTGGGCGATGCTGTAGGAGACTGCCGGATTCTCCACCACGGTTACCATCACGCGCCGGACCACGCGGCCGGACCGGACAGAGATGCTGGTGCGCCCGGGGGCTACGCCTGTTAGCCGGCCCTTGCCATCAATGCGGGCCACATCTGCGTCTTCGCTGGAGTATTGGAGCTTGGCACCGGCAAGGCGCTCATTCAACCGGGACCGGACCACCACCAAAACAGGAACCGAGGTGCCCTGGAGTACTTCCGTCACGGGCAGCTGCGCCTCAATCGCGGCTGGGGGCAATTCGGATACCTCGATCACAGCATAGGCCGGCCGGCCGGCTACGGATGCTACCAGGCGGGCAAATCCAGGGCGGTGAGCCGTGACCATACCCGAGTCGTCTACCGTGGCGACGTCTTCCTCCCTGATATACCACTGGACGGCCTCCTGCGACCTTCCCTGACCGTCTCGGACGACAAATTGGAGGGACTGCTCCACATCAAGCGTGGCCTGCGGTGGATCAAGTGTCACCGTGTCCGCAGTTGCCTGCTGAAAGGCGAGCAGCATGGTGAGGAAAACCGCCATGACTCTGCTTATTTGTTCTGGTTTCTACCTGCTAACGAGGCCCGCTTGCCAGCGGATCCGCGGGCAGCCGTCGGTGCATTCCCCTATCTTTGCGCTCTCTTGCGCACATGGCTATGGCAGACATTACGCGCCACAAGATCGGTTTTGAGGTACGCGAGCTCGTTCTGCTGGCCGGGCCGATTGTGGCCATGCAGGTAGGGCAGATTTCCAACGGCTTCATTGATGTCGTGATGGTCGGACGGCTGGGCCCGGAGGCGCTCGCCGGCGTCGCCCTCGGCAATGCCACGTTCTTCTTCTTCCTTCTCGTATGCGTCGGCGTGCTCATGGCCGTCGGCCCCATGGTTTCACAGGCATTCGGCGCAGAAACGTTCGAGCCCATAGGCCACAGTGTGCGCCAGGGACTGTGGCTGGCGCTCGCGCTCGCCGTGCCGATCGCGCTGCTTCTCTGGCATATAGGACCCATATGGCTGTTGATGAGACAGGAGCATCATGTGGTGGTGCTGGCGCAGGAATACGTGCGTGCGGTCCTGTGGGGCTTCCTGCCGTTCCTCTGGTTCATCGTGTTCCGGAACTTTGTGGAAGCCGTTTCCCGGCCGTGGCCCGTTACGGCCATAATCGTCTTCAGCGTGGGTCTCAATGTCCTTGCCAACACAGCCCTCATGTTCGGGCGCTTCGGCATGCCGGCCCTGGGCCTTGTCGGCACAGGATGGGCTACCACCATTGTGTACTGGTTTCAGTTTCTGGTGATCGGCGCTTACGTCCTGGGCCGGAGACGATTCCGGGCGTTTCGACTGTTTCACGGTCTTGGTCGATTCAACGCCAGCTACCTCCGCGAAATCCTCCGCATAGGCTTGCCCATCGGGGGCATTTACGGCCTTGAGGTCGCCTTCTTCGCATCGACAGCGCTGCTGGCCGGGACGCTCGGCCACACGGAATTGGCGGCGCATCAGCTGGCCATCCAGTGCGCCGCATTCACCTTCATGGTTCCCCTGGGCATCGGTATTGCTACGTCCGTCCGCGTCGGACACGCCGTCGGGCGTCAGGATCCGCTCGGTGCCAGGTGGGCGGGACAGATCGGCATCGCCCTGTCTGCACTGTTCATGACGCTGGCGGCCATCTTCTTCTGGGTCGCACCCCGCAGCATTGTCAGCCTGTTCCTGGATTTGGGCGAGCCCACGCATGCGGAGGCCGCACTCCTTGCGGTCAAGCTGCTCGGAATCGCAGCCGTGTTCCAGATTTTCGACGGAATGCAGGTCTCGGCTGGCGGAGCCCTGCGCGGCATGAAGGACACGAGAACGCCCATGCTGCTGTGCTTCGTCTCTTACTGGGTCATAGGCCTGCCCGCCAGCGCCGCGCTGGGCTACTGGGCCGGATGGGGCGTACAGGGCTTCTGGGCCGGGCTCGTGCTTGGCCTGGCCGTCGCGGCCATGCTCTTGTCCGGCCGATTCCTCAAGCTGGCGAGGCGGCTGTCGGAGCCGGCGACAGACTGAATGCTGCCATGCCGGACGGCGCAGCGGTTGAGCGCCTGCTGCAAGACGCCTGTGAGAAGCATCGGGTCTCGCTCGCGCGCTAACCGGTGCACACTACAGTGCTGTACCGAAGCGGCAGGTCATGCCAGCTAGGAACATCCGCCCGGATGCATGTCTGCTTTGGGCCCGATGGTAATTATGGACTCCGGGGAAAGCAGTGGCGCCGAGCGGTCGATCAAAATACATGCTGCCGCGCACGGGTTCGGCGCGGGGTACAAAGTGCAGTGCGCGCGGCCAGGGGCGCCATGCCCTTTCAATATTTATTGAATACCTATCGAATACCCGCAGGCCAATTTGCCATCGCAGGTGGGATAGCTCTTCTTTTGCTCTGCATGCAGTAGTTTAGGCAAGTTTCGCTCTCTCAGGGGCCGAGTCGGCCCGGCAGTATGCCGCAGATCTTTGCCAGGAAGGTCAACGCTTTACCGCATCTGTCATTGATCGCCGTGCTGTTGAGCGGGATTGCCAGCGTGGCCTTTGTCTGGTACTATTTCTCGCCGGAATACACCGACGTGGGCTACGCCCCCGAGCAGCCTGTTCCCTACAGCCACAGGGTGCACGTGGACCAGCTTGGCATGGACTGCCGGTACTGCCATAGCGCGGTGGAATCCGCTGACGTGGCCAATATCCCGGCGACCGAAACGTGCATGAATTGCCACACGATTGTGCGGCCTCAGTCCATCGCGCTGCTACCGGTACGCGACAGCTTCTCCTCCGGAGAATCGATCCCCTGGGTGAAGGTGCACAACCTGCCCGACTACGTTCAATTCAGCCATGCTGTGCACCTGGATGCAGGCGTGGGCTGCCAAACGTGCCACGGACGTGTAGACCAGATGGACGTGGTTCGCCTGGAAGAGCCGCTTTCCATGGGGTGGTGCCTGGAGTGTCACCGCGAACCGGAGCTCTATCTTCGGCCTACGGATGAAGTCACTACCATGGGCTATGTACACAGCGGCGACTACATCCAGCGGAACCTGGAGCGCATCGGAACCGAAGCAATCCAGCCTCCCACCAATTGCAGCGCCTGTCACTATTAGCCGATCCATGATTGCGCTACCTATCGCTAAGGACAATGACAGTGGCAAGAGGCTGTGGCGCAGTCTTCCGCACCTGTGGCAGGACGCGGAGTTCGCAGAAGTTGTGCGGGATGAGGTAATGCCGGCGGAAGGCTCGCCTTCGCGGCGCCGTTTCCTGCAGGTCATGGGGGCCTCGATGGCACTGGCGGGACTGACCGCATGCAGACGGCCCGTAGAGCGCATCATGCCCTTTGCCCGGCAGCCCGAGGAGCTCATACCGGGCGTCCCGCTCTACTATGCAACCGCGATGCCCTTCAGGGGAAGCGTCTATCCGCTGGTGGTAAAGAGCAGTGACGGGCGCCCGACCAAGGTGGAAGGAAATTCGCAGCACCCGGCTACCTCGGGCTCCACAAACGTGTTCGCGCAGGCTTCCCTGCTCGACCTCTACGATCCCGACCGGTCCCGCACCGTACTCCACCGGGGAGAGCGCGCATCCTGGGATGCATTTGTCGAGCTCTGCCAGGGCCTTGGCGACAATTCGACGCGGCTGGCAGTAATCGCGCGCCCCTCCTCCTCGCCGACCGCTGCCGCCTTGCGCGCACGCCTTTCCGAGCGCTTCGGCGAAGTGCGGTGGATCACGTACAGATCGGAAGGCGACGATGCTGCTGCAACCGGCATCCAGGCCGCATTCGGCCGGCCCCTACGTCCCACCTATGATTTTTCCCAGGCCCACGTTATTGTGAGCCTGGACGCAGACTTTCTTGGCCCGACGGCCCGCAATTTTGCTTCGGCAACGCATTCATTTGCGCAGGGGCGCAAGCTCTCGTCCGCAGATGCCTCCATGAGCCGCCTCTACGTGGCCGAAAGCACGTTCAGTGTCACGGGGGCCATGGCCGATCACCGCAAGCGCATGCGAAGCGCGGACGTGGGCGCATTCGCCCACGAGCTTGCGGGCAGGCTGGGCGCGGCTACCGGGGCCGGCGGCCAGTTTTCCGATGATGCATTCTTCGAAAGCCTTCTCGCCGACCTACTGGAGGCCGGCTCCCGCGGTGTGGTGCTCGCCGGCGAAACCCAGCCTCCGGAGGTCCACGCCCTTTGCGCTGCCATCAACGCGTCGCTTGGCAGTGTCGGCACCGTGCTCAGGCTGCTTGACACCGGTGAGGAGCCGGAAGCGCCCCAAGGTGCAGCGCTGCAGGACTTGGCCAACGACATGCGTGCCGGTGCCGTGGACGCCGCACTGATGCTAGGTGTAAATCCTGCCTATGACGCCCCGGTCGGCGCCGACTTTGCAGGTGCTATGGCCGAAGTATCAGAGACCATCCATGTCGGTCTGCACCAGGACGAAACGGCACGCCTGGCCACTTGGCACGTACCGGAAGCCCACTACCTGGAAGCCTGGGGAGACGGGCGCGCGTGGGACGGGACACTGTCCGTGGTCCAGCCACTTATCGCGCCACTGTATGAGGATGCCCGGTCCGATATCGAGATACTGGCCCTCATGGCAACAGGAGGAATGCAATCAGCCTACGACCTGGTGCGCGACACCTTCCGCCCCGTGGTTTCCGGCGCGTTCGAGGATGCCTGGCGAAAGATCCTGCATGACGGCTATGCGGAGGGAACAGCCTTTCCGGAGGTCGTTCCGGAGGCGCCGGGACCTGCCGGGCCTGCAAGCTCTGCCGGCGGCGATTCCATTGAGGTGGTCTGGCGGCTGGATCCCACCCTCCTCGACGGCAGCTATGCCAACAACGCCTGGTGCCAGGAGCTTCCGGATCCCGTCACCAAGATCGTATGGGACAATGTAGCGGTGATGAGTCCGGCTACGGCCGAAGCCCTGGGTGTCGAAGCCCGCTACTCGAAGGGCCGCTATTATGTAGATGTAATCAGGCTCACGCGCGGTGAGCAGAGCGTGGAACTGCCCGTCTGGATTGTACCGGGGCTTGCGGATGGCAGCATTGCTGTTACGCTGGGTTACGGCCGGAGCGTCGACAGCAATCGGCCGGAGCGAAGCACTCCCTTCTGGGATACTGACGACAAGACGGACATATACGGACACGGCGCACTCGCGAGCGGTGTGGGCCGGAACGTGGCTCCGCTTCGCGACGCGTCGCTGCGCTCCATCTTGACGGACGTGGACATAGCCGTTACGGGAAGGACGTATCGCATCATTACCACGCAGGACTATGGCGTACTCGACATAGAGGCGCGGCCGCTCTTGCGAATTGGGACCCTGGACGAATACCGGTCCAATCCCACCTTTGCACTCGAATCGGAGGTGCCCACGCCAGGCTCTGACGAAAAGACCGATTTCCAGGATTATCCAATGCTCTGGCAGGACCGGCATCCCGCCAATGATGCCGCGATGCGTGACAGCAGCTACTATCGCAACCAGTGGGGCATGGTCATTGACCTGAATGCGTGCACCGGCTGCGGCACGTGCATCCTGGCTTGCCAGGCCGAGAACAACGTGCAGGTGGTGGGCAAGGAGGAAGTGGGCAATGGCCGCGAGTTGCACTGGCTGCGGCTGGACCGGTATTTCGTGAGCGAGAACGGCACGCAGTTGCCGGACGATCCGCAGATGGTGCTTCAGCCCGTGCCCTGTCAGCACTGCGAAAACGCGCCATGCGAGGCTGTCTGTCCGGTCGCGGCCACGGTCCATTCTCCGGACGGCACCAACCAGATGGTCTACAACCGGTGCATCGGAACCCGTTACTGCGCCAACAACTGCCCGTACAAGGTCCGCCGTTTCAATTACTTCAACTGGTCGAAGACCATCCCCGAGACGGTGCAGATGGCGCAGAATCCCAACGTCACGGTCCGCTCGCGCGGCGTGATGGAGAAGTGCTCCTTCTGCGTGCAGCGCATTCGGGGAGCGCAGCGCCGGGCCGAGCTGGAAGACCGCGCGCTCGTGCGCGGTGAGGTCCTGACAGCATGCCAGCAGGCCTGCCCGGCCGAGGCCATCACATTCGGCGACCTGAACGACGCAGGAAGCGAGGTGTCGCGCCTCAGGGAAGATCCCCGGGCCTACACGATGCTCGCCGAGCTCAATGTCAAGCCTCGCGTATCGTATCTGGCTCGCGTACGCAACCCGAATCCCGATGCGGAGCTGAGCTGACTCCGCCAACGCAATAGAAGCTGCTCGTGGCATCGGCCCAAGACCATACAAGCCTTACTCCCCCGCTGGTAACGGGCAACCTGGGCTTTCACGACATCACCCAGCTGGTCTCCTACCACACGGAGAAGCGGCCGCCGGCGATGTGGTACATGGTGTTTGCCGTCTCCTCGACGCTGCTGGTGATGCTGCTGGCCATGATCGGCTACCTGTTCTGGAACGGTGTCGGCGTCTGGGGCAACAACAACCCCGTGGGATGGGGCTGGCCCATCGTCAACTTCGTCTTCTGGGTCGGAATCGGGCATGCTGGCACGCTGATTTCGGCAATTCTATTCCTGTTCCGGCAGCAGTGGCGCACGGCCATCAACCGTTCCGCGGAGGCCATGACGCTATTCGCCGTTATCTGCGCACTGCTTTTTCCAACCATCCACGTAGGCCGCGTGTGGGTAATCTACTGGACACTGCCGCTGCCCAACCAGATGGAGATGTGGCCCCAGTTCAAGAGCCCGCTCCTCTGGGACGTCTTCGCCGTTAGTGTCTACTTCACGGTTTCGCTCATTTTCTGGTACGTGGGACTGATCCCGGATTTGGGCACGCTCAGGGACCGTGCCCGTACGCCGCTAAGACGGCGCATCATGGCTTTTCTGGCCCTGGGATGGACCGGTGCCAATCGCCACTGGCGCAACTACGAAAAGTCCTATCTGCTTCTGGCCGCGCTGGCTACGCCGCTCGTGCTCTCGGTGCACTCCGTGGTCTCCTTTGACTTTGCCGTCTCGATCGTGCCCGGATGGCACACCACGATATTTCCGCCATACTTCGTGGCCGGCGCCATTTTCTCCGGATTTGCTATGGTGATGACGCTGCTCATTGTAGCCCGCAGCGTCTACGGGATCCGCAACATCATCACTATGGACCATCTGGAAAAGATGGCCATCATAATCCTGCTTACGGGCACGATGGTGGGCTTTGCCTACATCACCGAGTACTTCATTGCCTGGTATTCGCAGGTGGAATACGAGCAGTACGCATTCCTGAACAGGTCCACGGGACCTTACGCCTGGGCGTACTGGATCATGATGTCCTGCAACCTGCTCTTTCCGCAGTTCTTCTGGATCAAGCGGCTGCGCCGCAGCATCCCGTTCC
Source organism: uncultured Rhodothermaceae bacterium (assembly GCA_964639665.1). Taxonomy (GTDB): domain Bacteria; phylum Bacteroidota; class Rhodothermia; order Rhodothermales; family Bin80; genus CAZXEU01. The sequence goes on from CAZXEU010000119.1 coordinate 15,970, forward strand.
TGTTTGTCACCTCGATCGTTGTGAATATCGGGATGTGGTTCGAGCGCTTCGTCATTACGGTGACGAGCCTGCACCGCGATTTCCTGCCGGCAAGCTGGGACTACTTCAATCCCACGCTTGTCGACATCCTGACCCTGGCAGGATCATTCGGGCTCTTCCTCACCTTGTTCCTACTCTTCCTTCGCTTTCTTCCGATGGTCGCGATGGCTGAGGTCAAGATGGTGCTGCCCGAATCCGATCCGCACTTCTACGAAAACGGCCACGACAAGACGTGAAAGCGTTGCTCCGCGACATAAAGGCCAGCATGGGGATATACGATGCCCAGGCCGATTCCCGATACGGGCTGCTGGCCGAGTATTCGGACCCGGGCGCGTTGCTGTCTGCCGCACGTGCGGTGCGAGAGGCGGGCTACCGCCATTTCGATGCACATTCGCCGTTTCCTGTCCACGGGATGGACAAGGCGATGGGGCTGGGCAATTCTCTGGTGGGCTACATTACGCTTCTGGGCGGCGCAGCCGGCCTGGCCGTGGCAACGTGGCTCCAGTGGTGGACCTCGGCCGTGGACTATCCCATCAATATCAGCGGCAAGCCCTTTTTTGCCATTGAGCCTTCCATCCCGATCATGTTCGAACTGACGGTCCTCTTTTCCGCGATTTTCGCGGTAGGGGGCATGCTGCTGCTCAATGGACTGCCACGGCCGTATAATCCGCTCTTCTATTCGCGGAATTTCGACCGTGCGTCCGACGACGCATTCTTCCTCCACGTGGCCGCAAGCGACCCGTCATTTGACGCGGAGTCGACCGAGAGCCTTCTAAGGGACCTCGGAGCGCTGCACGTCGAAGCGATCCACGACAAGGGATACTCTGAACTCCACGAAGAGGCCTGATGCCGGTGTCTCGCACATGGTTGCTTGTTCTGGTGCTAGGCCTAGCGGCCTGCCGGGGTAGCGTGTCCGACAAGCCGCCCATCCATATCGTTCCCAACATGGACGATATGGAGCGTTACGACCCGCAGGAGGAGAGTCCGTTCTTCGCGGACGGTCGCACGATGCGTGCTCCCGTGCCCGGCACGGTGGCCCGTGGCATGCTGCGCGACGACACGGCGTTCTATCTCGGCCGAGATGCCTCCGGGGCCTACCTGGCCCGTATGCCGCTTCCATTTACCCGGGAATTTGCCTTGCGGGGACGCGAACGCTACGACATTTTCTGCGCCGTATGCCATGGCCTGGCGGGCGACGGACAAGGCATCATAATGACCGGCGGCTACGGCTTTGCTCCCATAGGCTACCACGACGACCGGCTGCGGACGATCGAAGACGGATACCTCTACGACGTAATAGCGCACGGCATTCGCACCATGCCGGCCTACGGTCACCAGATCCCGGTGGCCGACCGGTGGGCCATCGTGGCCTACATCCGGGCCCTCCAGCGCAGCCAGAATGCCACGGCCAGCGACGTCCCGAGCGACATCCTCTCCAATCTAGCGCCCTGAGCATTTTCTGATGGCCGGCACGCTCAAGAGGAGTTCCCTGCACCATTGGCTCCTGGATACCTGGGAGCCAACGTCCGACTATGCGAAGGCGGAGTTCCGCTATAGCGGCGGCCGGCTAGCCTATCTTGTGCCGATGCTGGTCGGAGCTGCCCTTCTGGCGGTCAGCATCACGATGGGCCTGCAGGAAGGCTTCCTGGAGCAGTTCTATTTCTCCTATCTCGTGGGCTGGACCTTCTGCCTTTCGCTATCGATCGGCGGCCTCTTCGTGGTCCTGATAAAGCACCTTACGAAGGCCTCCTGGGTGATCGTGCTGCGCCGCATCCCGGAGGCGCTCGCTGCGTCATTTCCACTTCTGGCGGTGCTTGCTATTCCCATTCTGGTAGGCCTCTTCGACACGCATTACGGCCCGTACCACCACTGGACGGCCTCCGGGATAGCGGATCCGGCCGATGCGTATTTTGACGAGATTCTCGCCGGCAAGGTGGCCTATCTCAACATTCCCTTCTTCCTGATCCGGGTAGTACTCTACTTCGTGATCTGGACGGTGATCTCCACAAAGCTCTACGCGCTCAGCCTCAGACAGGATGTCTCGGACGATCCCGACATCCCCGTCAAGCAGCGCCGCACAAGCGCCTGGGGACTTCCTTTGCTGGGGCTAACCACCGCCTTTGCCAGCTACGACTTTCTGATGTCGCTGGACCCGCACTGGTTCTCGACCATATTCGGGGTCTACTTCTTCGGGGGAGCTTTCATGTCGGCCTTTTGCCTGATGGCACTAACGGCTATCGGATTGCAGCGCGGAGGCATGCTGCGCGGCATGGTAACGAGGGAGCACTACCATGACCTGGGCAAGCTCATGTTCGGCTTTGTCGTGTTCTGGGCCTACATCGCCTACAGCCAGTACATGCTGTACTGGTACGGCGGAATTCCTGAAGAGACTGTATGGTATCGGCACAGGCTTGAGCACGGCTGGCAGACGCACAGCGCAGTCCTACTGGTCATGCATTTCGTGCTTCCCTTTGTGCTGCTGCTTCCCCGCTTTGTCAAGCGATCCATGACACTTTTGGGGATAATGGCCGTATGGCTACTCGTAATGCAATGGTTCGACCACCACTGGCTGGCCATGCCCGTGCTTCACCAGGAGCATGCTACCGTTCACTGGCTGGACATTACATGCTGGCTGGGACTTTGCGGCGTATTTCTGGGCGCATATGCCTGGCGGCTGAGCCGTCACCCGCTCGTGCCGCAGCAGGATCCTCGGCTTGGAAATTCGCTCGCCTTCGAAAACGCATGAGGTTTGGCGCATGACACAGCAGGCAAGCGGCCCGAGATTCGCAGACGAGCACGAACTCGTCGTGCAGCGGGAAGGCGTCGACTCAGGCCCTCTCATGGCCTTTGTCATCAGCCTGGTGACGCTGTTGGCGGCGCTCGTCTGGGGCGCATCGCTCTGGTTCCGCGCATCAGTTGATGACGTGCAGCGGGAGGTCGCCGCAGAAGCCGTGTATCCTGAATTGCAGCACGTGAACATCGCCGCAGAGGAGCGAACGGGTCACTATGTTGCGCTGGGAGAGGGGCGGTACCAGATTCCGATCGAACGGGCCATAGAGTTGCTCTCCGGCGAATACGCGAGCGATACAAACCTCACCAGCGAAGTTCGCCTGCTTTCCGCTGATTGACATGCGCAATCATGTCCTGCTCTCGCTCGTCGCCCTAGCGATGGCGGTGAAGCCGGCGGGTGCGCAGGTATCACCGCATGCGGCGCGCGCCTACGAAGGTGTGGGACTGACTCCCAGGCTGGGGGCCCTGGTGCCGGCAGGTGCACAATTTGTCAGCGCGGGTGGCGAGGAAGTTTCGCTCGGCTCGCTTCTGGGCAACGAGCGGCCCGTGGTACTGACGTTCGTGTACCATACGTGCCCGATGCTGTGCAGCGCACTCCTGGATGGGCTCACACGCGCGCTGGAGGACATTCCCTGGACACCGGGCCAGGATTACGATTTGTTGGCGGTATCAATGGACCCGAGCGACACACCTGAGCTAGCCAGGCAGCAAAGGGAACGTTACCTGCAGCGACTGGCCCGGCCGGGAGCCGACTGGCATTTTCTGACCGGCGAAGAGAGCGACATCCGCAGCCTCGCGGACGCGGTGGGTTTCGGATACCGTTGGGTGGAACAGCAGCAGGAATACGCACATCCCGCGGCCGTCATTGTGCTTACGCCTGGTGGCGGCGTCTCGCGCTACCTGCCTGATGTGATGCCGAGCGCGCGCAATCTCAGGGCTGCCATGGTAGAGGCAGCGGAAGGCAAGCTCGGAACGCTTTCTGACCGGGTGTTTCTTTACTGTTTCCAGTACGACGCTGCATCCAATTCATACGTCATGACGGCCAAGACCGCGATGCGCGTCGGTGGAATGTTCACCGCCCTGGTATTGGCGCTAGGGCTGAGCCTGCTCTGGATGCGGGAAGGACGCGCCAAACTTCACCGGCCTGACGGAGCATGAACGAGCAAGGAAGCTTGTGGCTGCCGGAAGCCGCCTCTAGCGTCGCTGGCGACGTAGACGCCCTCTTCTACTTTATTCTCTACACCAGCGTCGTGCTGTTCGTGGGCGTGATCGGGACCATGATTCTCTTCGCTTACCGGTTCCGGCGGCGCAGCCAGGCGGACCGCCCCGAGCCGTTCCGGGAGAGCAAGTGGATAGAGGCTTCGTGGATCGTCATACCCACGGTCCTGGTCGCCATCGTGTTCACGTGGGGGTTCCGGGTCTTTGTGAGGCTCGGCGTGGCGCCGCCCAACAGCTACGAAATCACGGTTCGGGCCACTAAGTGGAGCTGGCTATTCGAGTATCCGAACGGCGCGCGATCCAATGTGCTGCACGTCCCGGTGAGCAGGCCGGTCAAACTCCGGATGAGCAGCAGCGATGTCATCCACAGCTTCTTCGTGCCCGCCTTCCGTGTCAAGCAGGACGTGCTGCCCGGGCGTTATACCTACGTCTGGTTCGAGGCCACCCGGCAGGATACGTTCCAGGTAATGTGCACGGAGTACTGCGGGCAGCAGCATTCCACCATGATTACGAGCGTCGTCGTGCAGCCCCAGGACGAATTCGAGACCTGGCTGCTGGAAGCAGTCATCGACGAATCCATGCCGCCGGCAGCGCGAGGCGAACTGCTCTTCACCCAACAGGGATGCTTTGCCTGCCATTCGGTCGATGGCTCATCCGGCAGCGGCCCCACAATGCAGGGGCTCAGCATGTCGGAGCGCCCGCTTGCAGACGGCACCAGTGCCACAGCCGACGAGAATTACCTGCGGGAATCCATCATCAACCCGTCCGCTCAAGTTGTGGAGGGATTTGCTCCGGTCATGCCCGGACAGTACGGCGCTACGCTGACGACGGAAGAGATCGACGCACTCATCGCCTATATCCAGGACCAATGAGCGCCGATCCACACGGCAACTACCTGACTGCCAGGAGCGGGCTTGCCTCGTGGCTGCTCACGACGGATCACAAGCGAATCGGCATACTGTATGCCGTGGCCGTCGCGGCCTTTTTTCTTCTCGGCGGCATTTTTGCCATGATCGTAAGGGCAGAGCTGGCTGCTCCCGGACTGACGATCATGGGCCAGGACAGCTACAACCAGGCGTTTACGCTGCATGGCGTGGTTATGGTTTTCTTGGTGATTATCCCCGCCATTCCCGGCATCTTGGGCAACTTTGTGCTTCCACTCCAGATCGGGGCGCGCGACGTGGCGTTTCCGCGCCTCAACCTGGCGAGCTGGTACATATTCATAGCGGGTGCTGTTTTTGCCCTATGCGGCTGGCTGGTTATTGGCAACGTGGACACGGGGTGGACCTTCTATACGCCCTATTCCAGCGACGGCAGTGCCGCAGTACTCTGGCTGACCACATCCGTATTCGTTGCCGGCTTCGCTTCCATTTTCACCGGTTTGAACTTCATTGTCACGGTCCACAAGATGCGGGCCCCGGGAATGACCTGGAACAGGCTGCCGCTCTTCGTCTGGGCCATTTATGCGACGGCCATCGTGCAGGTGCTGGCTACGCCGGTCATCGGCATCACGATGATCCTGCTTTTTCTTGAGCGCCTGTTGCACATCGGCATCTTTGATCCGGCTCTGGGCGGCGACCCTGTGCTTTTTCAGCATTTCTTCTGGTTCTACAGCCACCCTGCGGTATACATCATGATTCTGCCGGCCATGGGCATCATCAGCGAGCTTATGGGCACGTTCTCGCGTCAGCAGGTGTCGGGCTATACGTTCATCGCGCTGTCGTCTGTGGCGATTGCCTTTCTCGGATTCCTGGTCTGGGGACACCACATGTTCGTGGCGGGCCAGTCGGCTATTTCTTCGATCATTTTCTCCATGCTGACCTTTCTGATCGGCATTCCTACGGGCATCAAGGTCTTCAACTGGGTGGCCACCATGTACAAGGGCTCGGTGTGGCTCAAGACACCGATGTTCTATGCTCTGATGTTTTTGTTCCTGTTTACCATCGGCGGGCTAACCGGCATCATGGTCGGCGTGCTGGCGGTTGACGTGCACCTGCACGATACATATTTCATCGTGGCGCACTTCCATTACGTGATGATGGGCGGCGCGCTCATTGCCCTCATCGGCGGCCTGCATTATTGGTGGCCCAAGGCAACGGGGCGCATGTACAACGAGACCGCAGGGCGCATCGCCGCAGCTTTGGTATTTGTGGGCTTCAACCTTACGTTCTTCACCCAGTTTATCATGGGCAGCCGCGGCATGCCGCGCAGGTACCATGACTACGAGATGCTGCTGGAGCAGTATCCCGAGTTTGCCGGTCTCCACCTGGCCTCATCAATCGGTTCGCTAGTCCTGGCGGCCGGCTTGGTAATGATCCTGGTCTACGGGATCCGGTCCCTGAAGCACGGCGCTAGAGCGCCGGAAAACCCGTGGAGCGCGGCTACGCTGGAGTGGACGCACACGAGCGCCGTGCCTACCGAACACAACTTTGCGCGCACGCCGTTGGTCACGCGCGGGCCGTACGACTATCACCTGGCGGACGAGATCTTTACTACCAACGGCAAGCCGGAAGAAGTCCCCGATCCTGAACCTGTAGCCTGAAAGCTCCCGAACCAACGCTACCTGTAATGAGCAGCGTCGCCAAGGGAAATACCCTGCAGCATCACTTCATCTCCGCCGAGCAGCAGTTCGACGCGGCAAAGCTCGGCATGTGGCTCTTTCTGGTAACGGAAATCCTGCTCTTCAGCGGCATGTTTGTTGCCTACACCGTCTACCGGGTCTGGCATCCGGAAGTATTCGCGCACGCGAGCGAGCTCCTGGACTGGCAGCTTGGAGGACTGAACACGCTGGTCCTCCTGGCCTCGAGCTTTACGGTCGCTCTCGCGATCCACTACGTGCAAAGGGACGAGAACGAGAAGGTCATCGTACTACTCTTGCTGACGCTGCTCTGCGCAGCCGCCTTTATGGTGGTCAAGTATTTTGAGTACACCGGCAAGTTCTCGCACGGCATCCTCCCGGGCGCCGCGTTCAGTCCGCACGGCGAGAGTCACGGTACCGACTACGCGGACTACGACATCCCCTATGCCGCGCAGTTCTTCAGCATATACTTCGTGATGACGGGCATCCACGGCGTGCACGTTCTTGTGGGGATGCTGCTCTTCGTGTGGCTGGTTACGCGCCTTGCTCGGGGACACTTTTCGAGCGCGTACTACACGCCCATTGAACTGACAGGGCTGTACTGGCACCTCGTGGACATCATCTGGATATTCCTCTTCCCCTTGCTGTATCTGATCTGACATTGGGCATGCTCAGAGATTCCGGTCAGACTGCGCATCACATTATCCCGGTCAGGGTACTGGCTATAGTTTTTGGAGTGCTGATAGCGCTTACGGTGATTACGGTGATAACTGCCAGGTTAGACCTGGGGGCGCTAAACGTGCCGCTTGCGCTGGCGATTGCCGCCTCCAAGGCCGCGCTGGTCGTAGCGGTATTCATGGCGCTGCGGTATGACAACCGCGTAAATGCGCTCGTCTTCTTTATTGGCAGCATCTTCGTCCTTGTATTCCTGGCGCTCACACTCAGCGACACGGCCCTGCGCGGCGCGCTTGGCATGGTTGATGCCGGCGTAATCGCGGATGAAGTGCCTTTGTCTGTCTCAGCCCCGTCCGAAGGAATTCCGGGAGTCCCAGACGGGAGCACACTGGTCGCGGCAGAGGATTCCGCTAACGCGGCGGCCGCGAATGAGGAGACACCTGTAGCGGTGGAAACGGATACGGTCGTTGAGGCAATCAACGTTCCCGCAGCAACAGAATTGCCGATAGAGGAGGAGGTTGTCGAGCCCGGAACCGATGTAGCGCAAGCCATTGATGGCGGCGCAGTGTATACGCGTTACCTTTGCCAGACGTGCCACAGCACCGATGGCACAGCCGGTGCCGGCCCTACGCTCCAGGGCATCGGCGCACGGCAGTCCCGCGATGAGATTCGGAGCTCCATCATGGATCCGGACGCTGTTGTCATGGTCGGATTTGCACCCGGAGTCATGACAGCCACGCTGACGGCCCTGCGTTTCTTCAACAGCGTTACCGAAGACGAGCTGGAAGCGCTGATAGACTATATCGTCTCGCTGTAGCGCCAAGTCCAGGCGAATACGCGCGCAGTTTCGTCATCCGCAAACGCAATCACGATGCAACTCTCTTCGCACCGCAATGACCAAGTGCAGCCTGGGCTGCACGGCCGTTCGGGATACTCCGCCAAGACGTCCCGCCTAAGGGCATATGCCTTTGGGATTGGTCCCCTCGCCGTTCCTTCGGGAACAGCGCGCGGATACGGAACCGCATCCGTGGCTGTCACCGCACTCGCAGCCGTCCTTCTTGTCGCGGCTGGCTGCAGACCGGATACAGAATCTCCTTCACGCGGCTATTCGATTCCTCTGGTCGACCTGGCCCATGAAACTCACCGGCAGGTGGTGGTCGACAGGGAAGACGGCCAGTATCTTGGCCATCCTACGACCGTGCTGCTGGAGGACTCCACGACCATGATCGCGGTGTATCCCAAGGGCCATGGACGCGGCGCCATAGTGATGAAGCGCAGTCTGGACGCTGGCCTAACTTGGTCAAGCCGGCTGGATGTGCCGGAAAGCTGGGCCACCTCCCAGGAGGTGCCCACCATTTACAGGACCATTGACCCAGAGGGCGCAAGGCGGCTGATTCTGTTTTCGGGGCTTTATCCAATTCGCCGCGCAGTCTCGGAGGACGACGGCCATACCTGGACGGAGCTCGAGGCCATCGGGGAATTCGGGGGCATTGTCGCCATGGCATCCCTCGCTCGTCTGCGAAGCGGCGCTTACATGGCGCTGTTCCACGATGATGGACGCTTCATCGGGCCCGATCCTCAGAATCTTGATGAGCCAGTCTTCACGGTGTACAAGACTCTCTCTGAGGATGGGGGCCTGACCTGGAGTCCACCTCAGGTTGTGACGTCGCATCCGGAAGTGCATCTCTGCGAACCTGGCCTGGTGCGCTCTCCGGATGGGTCCCAGATGGCATTGCTGCTTAGGGAGAACAGCCGAACGCGCAATTCTTATATCATCTTTTCCGATGACGAAGGCGAAACCTGGACGGAGCCGCGGGAGCTTCCCGGTGCACTAACAGGGGACCGCCATACGGCACTGATCAACGTCAATATAGATTGAGGC
>CAZXEU010000120.1:0-34052 GCA_964639665.1 uncultured Rhodothermaceae bacterium
CCTGCGTAGAAGCAGGACCTGCGCATCCTTTACCATCTCGCTTGTGGACTGACCGAACAAATGGCCGGTCCACTCACAAGACGACGTCAAGTCCCGTTAATTCTAATTGTCGTCGCCGTTAATTCTAAATGTCGTCAATCACCTGATCGAGCAGTAGGGACACTGCGTGCGGTAGAGCAGTCGCCGATCCGATCAGGTAGCGTATTCATGCCCGCTTGCATCTGAAGCTGCGGCGAACGTGCCACGCCTCGGGCGCAGAATCTCGTGGCCGGGCGTGCAGATCCTTCGATCTCGCCGCATGGCGTTGGCCGGCCGCGCAAGATGGCGCTTATCGCTGCCTAGTCCGCATTCTGGCTGAGGCGGTGTACACTGGTCACGAGCCGCTCAAATGGCTAGCCACTGCCGTGTGAGACCCGGTTCCAAAGGAACCGGGGGCCTTCCGGACAAGGGCGGTCCGACCTGGCTGCGGAGGCAATTCCGTGTAACTGCGCACTGTGTTATGGTCCCGCAAAGGCCGGCCATACGCGCACATGCCGCGTCACCGGCAGCCATATCGTAGATGGCCCACTCTGGCCGGCATGACCCGCGATAGAGGCCGCTACGGCATCGTCCCCGGGGGATAATGGCCGGGTCCTGGGTGTCGTGCAAGGCCTTTTACGCGCGGACGGATACCCGGCGCTGCGGCGCATCCGCACAGCCTCCAGGCTAATCATGCTCCGGCACGACTGCCTGCAAGGCTCTGCATGGCAAGCCATGGCACCGGTGCGCCCGCGCAGGCGATGTCAGTGATTCCGCCGCAGGCGTCTATTCTAAGCATGCGGCCCAAATGCCGTTCGGCGCGGCAATGACTGCCACACCCCGCCGGCTTGGCACATCCGGCGGGAGCGGAGTCCGCAATCTGGGTGCAGCGGCCCAAGCGGACGCGATGCCGGCGGCAGAAAACACGATAGCTGCTTCCCTTGAACCCTGCCCTTGCGGCATCGCGTCCGCCCTGCGCGGGCTCTAGCACACGGACGCGCCGGGTGCTTGATTTGCCTATTCCGACCCGCAGCTGCGCAGGAAGTGCGGGTGAAGTCGAAGTTCCGACTCTCAATTGGCACGGTTGTTGCGCCATAGGCTCACCAAGGATCATCGCAGCCGCGCGAGGACCGGCACAGACAAGGAGCGAAGGGCTTTGCAAAGGACGTTGAAAGCTGCCGGAGCAGAGGCCGAAGGCAGACCGGAGCGAAGGATCCGTACCAACCATCAGATTTCACGATAAGCAGGGAGGCGCATGCATCTAAGCTACTGGGATTCCAAACACCTCACAACAAAACCAAGGAGGGTAATACCATGAGGAGTTTCCATTTCCTAGCGGCTCTAGCGCTAATCTTCGGCATCCTGGCAGGGTGCGATTCTGTTGGTGAAACCGGTCAAATCGGTGAGTCCGGCATGGGCGAATCGGGTGAATCCGGCTCAGGCGAATCCGGGTCGGGCGAACACGGTGGAGCCGGTGAATCAGGTGATTCCGGGTCGGGAGAACCCGGTGAATCCGGCACCCAGTACTCGTTGTCGGACACCGCCCGTGAGATACGAAACGGGGTTGAGTTGGTCATGAACTACGACAGTGCCAGCATGGAATTTGTCGGCACGGTCACCAACACGACGACCGCCACGGTAACGAAGGTCCGGGTCGAGATCCACCTGTCCAACCGTGTAGAGCTTGGCCCCACGCCAAACGTGAATCTCGCGCCGGGTGAATCGAAATCGGTCACGCTTGATGCCAGCTCTCAGAGCAACTTCAACTCATACAGCGTGCACGTTGAAATCGGCAACACCAACGCGTAGACCTGGATGCGGGCACAGAAGTTGACCTCGATCCCGCCAGATCGGGTCCAGCAAGCGGGGAGCACCCTCAATGCGCAGGGCGCTCCCCGCTGCCCGTTCGGGAAAGCGTCTGCGTCTCGGCCGCAGGCAGACGAGACTCATGCTGCTCGAGCTCGGCCGTGCCTCGCTTGGAGCAGCGAGAGGTCACGCCTTGGGTTGCGCAGGCAAAGGCGACTGAGCAGCCCCTTGCTGGCACGTTTTGGCGTCTTATGTGCTCAGCCGGGATCATCAAAGCCGCACGCGGCCCGGCGTAGCGATGTCGCGAGGGGTTGTTTCGGGGACGTTGGAATCAGCCGCAGAAACTACTCCGGGCGGATCGGCATCGCAAGGCGAACCGAACCGACCCCGTAATCCTTCCTACTCATCCGAATCCACTCATTTCACAAGGCCACATGCATCCATGCTACTGGGATACCATACACGTCACACTAAAACCAACGATCCCATGAGGAATTTCCAGTTGCTAATGGCGCTCGCGCTGGTCATCAACATTCTTGTCGGGTGCGACTCTATGGCTGAAACCGGAGAATGCGGGGAAGGCGGTGAATCCGGCGAATCCGGATCGGGCGAACACGGCGAATCCGGATCAGGCGAACCCGGCGAATCGGGTACCCAATATTCGCTGACGGAAACGGCCAAGGACGTACGAAACGGAGTAGAGCTGGTCATCAAGTACGACAGCTCAAGCAAGGAATTTGTAGGCACCGTCACCAACACGACCAATGCGACGGTGTCGATGGTGAGGGTCGAGATCCATCTGTCGAACTGCGTGGAGCTTGGACCGACGCCAAACGTGGATCTAGCGCCGGGTGAAGCAAAGACGGTCACGCTTGATGCCCGCTCGCAGAGCAATTTCGATTACTACAGCGTGCATGTCGAAATCGGCTCGTCCAGCGCGTAGCTGCCTTTGAGGAGACGGCAAATCGGCATGGAGGGCAGCGCCCACCACGCGACCGCAATCCGGGCAAACGGTCCGCACCAATCGGGATGTACTTCGCCGCGAAAGAGCTCCGGCGCCCGTTTGTGATGCTGGCCCACATGGAAGCGCTGCGCCGCTTCCTGAAGGGGGAGCTGGAATCCAGGCCGACCTACGCCTTCGTGGGCCGGAGCACAGCGAGTCAACTGTTCAGCGCGGTAATGCGGTACCGGTGATCCGGAAGCGTCTGCGCAAGAAACGGATACGCTCCGGCAAGGAGGTATTCAGACGGAATCTTCGGCGGCCCTGCCGGTCGTCAGCGCGCTGCAAACTGCTTCGACGGGCCCGGCCGGTCTGATCATCGGCGAAGCCGGAGCCTGGTTCCTCGCATCCTTGCCTATCTTCCTCACTGAGGCCCCGGGAGTGGCCGGAAGCGTCCAGTTCATGGCCGGTGCGAGCCAGGGTCAGGATCCCTCGTCGTCCGGATAACCGAGGATCTTCTGCCCTTGCGCACACGCTTTCGCTAGCCGGATCCGCTCATCTCGGGGGAGGCGAACCCAGCTGGGCGATTTCCTTCGCGGCAGGGCCGCGAGCTCGTCGAGCCACCGCGCGTCAGCCAGCTCCGGCCCGATGAATTCTGCAAGGCGGGTCATCTCCTCCCTGGGCGACTTGAGCAGCGACTCGAATCGCATGGAGAGAACCCGGTCGGAGGACAAAGTGCTCAGAAACGCGGTGCCCTTCTCGATCAACCCGCTCCACATCCATCCGAAAGACTCAACCGGAATATTGCGGTCGAGGAATTGCTTCGGCGACATCAGGCGCGTCTGTATCCGAGCGGCGACGTGCACCCACGGACTGCTTCCCCGCCAGTTGACGTGCGAAAACGGGTCGAGCCCCAACTTCCGGAGCATGAGCGAACTTATCGCCATAGCGCGGAAGCCGGGATGATCGAACATGGAAATCGCGGTATCCCGTCCGTCCCGGTAGATGTGGACGAAGCGCGCGTCCGGGAAGCAGCGCGCCAGCACAGGCGTCATCGGCAGCGTCCCTCCGGTGCGTTCCACCCAAACCCGCCTGCCGAACCGCGCCCTGAGCCATGCAAACACGAAGCGGTAGTGGTCCGTCAACCTGTGCCTACCCCTTTTCCTGATTTCCGGGCCCAGCTCGTCCCACAACTCCTCGTGCGCGTCTGTGAGGTGAGGGAGCGTCGTGCACAAGATCGGGGGGAGCTCGTGTGCCCCGTACCGTCCCCCTGACCGGAGGGGATAGAGCAACTCGTCGATGGACGCGCATTCGAGAAACGCCTGCAAGGCCTGCGTCGGTGTGTTCAACTTGCGGAATGCAGCCTCGCCACTGACCCGGGGTGCGCGCACGCTCCCGGGTCCCAGATAGGCGAAGAACTCCGACACGCTCAGGATCTGCGGGTGCAGCCGCAGCATTGCCGACAGGAGGGTGGACCCGCATCGGCCGGTGCTTACGACGAATACCGGCGCCAGCAGCTTGTCGCCGCGTTCAATCATTCGCGGTCGGTGGTTCGTAGCCCCATTCACGCACGGCGAACCCCCAGTTCCTGGCCACCTTGTCGATCAGCGACCGATCGAACCGGTAACGGTTCTTGCGGTAGCCGGACAATGTCCCGAGGTATTCCTCGACGGGTTTCCGCGCCTGTTCCCAACCCGGCAAACCCAGTGCCCCGTAGACGCGCTCGAGGATGCCCACGGCATCCGCCTCGATGTCCTCGAATTTCACTTCGATCAGATTCCCCCTCGGAATCAATGACCGGTCGCGCATGTAATTGCGCATCATGCCGACGTAGTTGGAAATCATCGAGGCCTCGATCACTTCCCAGTCCACGTCTTGTAGCTGGTACAAGGGAATGAGGGTGCGGTAGAGATTCATCGTGGAAGGGAACACGACATACGGATTGCGCACGATGAAGATGAATTTCGCGCCGGGAAAGAGTCGAAGCAGATGAGCGGTCCGGCCGAGGTTGGCCGGCGTCTTTAGCACGAGCCGCCGGCCGTCCGAAGCCACAGTGGCCTTGCGCAGCACATGCAGATAGCTGTCCTGCCACTCCCGGTGCTCCGCCTCGGTCAGCCGCATGGTTCCCATCTTTTCCACGATTTCCCTCACCTGGCAAGGAAACGAGAAATGGTGCACGGACGACAGCCGGGAAGCCGCCGCAAGGGCCAGTTCCTCTTCCTGGGGGAGTTTCAGGGAAACCGCCACGTTGTCCATGGGGCGTCTTGACGGGAGCCTTCCGGCGATCAGCCGATCCAGCCATCCGCGCGAAATCAGGAAGAAGGGGGCGGCAAACGCATGAAATGTCGACACGTATCCCAGGCCGGGATCGTGCGCCATCAGGTTGTGAAGGTGGGTGGTTCCTGAACGGGCAAAGCCCTGAATGAAGATCGGCGGCCGGCAGATCTCGGTCCGTGCCAGCCGGCGGCCGTAGCGAAGCCTCTCGGCGAGGCGCAACGGTGCCGTAACGGCGCTCGTCGCCAGTATTGACGCAAATCTGCCCCAATAGCGCGGCTGCACGCCGCCGTATTCGCGCACGAGACGCCACCATAGCGACAGCGGCGAAGTTGCGAACAGATGCGGTTGGGAGGTGCTGGAATTGGCCAAGTCCGAGCTGCCTGCTAACTGTAGGCGGGTCGTCATCAGTGGCGGCGGGCAATGACGATCTTGAAGCTGGATTTCGGGGCCGCCACGGTGGAATGACTCATTTGCAACTCGTAGTTCGGCCGATGCAATGTGATTTCGGCCTGGTGCAGCATGGACGCGAGTGTCAGAGCCAGGCTCACCTCGGTGAAGCCGTTGCCCAGACAGTGGTGCGTGCCTATGCCGAAGGGTGCATACACGCCCGGTGCCCGGTGTTCAGCGCGTTCTGGCGCGTAGCGGTCTATATCGAACAATTCCGGTTCGGGGAAGTGCTCCGCGAGGACGTGCGGTAGGGTGGTGGCGAACATGGCCGTTGTGCCGGCCGGAATCACATGCCCCGCGAACTCGAACGTGTTGATCACGGTGCGCACCAGCACCGGTGCGACCCGGTAGATCCGCAAGGTCTCCATCGCCACGCGGTGCGTAACGTCCATGGCTTGAAGCTTTCGGGCCGTGGGGCCGCCATTGGCGAACAGCTCGTCCGCCTCGGGGAGCATCCGCGCCATCACCTCGGGGTGCCTGAGCACCGCGTACAGCATGCATGTGGCTACGCTGGCGGCCGTATGCAGACCGGCGATGAACGGTCCGATGCAGGCGGACACCAGCTCCGTTTCGGTTAGGAATTGCGGATCGGTTCGGTGCAGCGCCAGGACATCGTCGATAAGATTCCGCTCCCCTGCTCCAGGGCACTCTGCTTCGTGCATGCGCACCAGATGCTCGGACAAGGCCTCCATCCGGACACGCGCACGGCGCATGCGTGGCGTTCGGAGCGTGAACTCCGGAAGGCGCATCGTCGTGACGGCGATCACCCGGTCAAGGTAGGCAACGAGGTCCGGCATGTACTCGTCCGCGTCGATGCCGGTACAGAGCAGTCCGATTTGCTTGGCGATGATGCGCCGCAGGATCGGCAGCGCCGATACCGGCGTTTGCTCGGGCAGGTCGCAGGTCTCCCTGGCCACGATCTCGGTCGCCGCATCTACGCGGTCGAGGAAATACCTTCGCGAATAGCCGTGGCTCAACGCCTGCCGGAGGCGGGCATGCTCGGCGCCGTCCATCCCGAGGATAAACCGGTGAGCGCCTAGCGCGCGCGTCATGCTGGCGTAGAAATCGGCGTTGCGGAGGTGCAGCCGGCCATGGCGCTGGATGAATGTGTTCGCCTCCGGTCCCGCGAGCACCGTGAAGGTGTGCGAAAACGCGCGGATGCGGAATACCGGGCCAATCTCCCGGTACTGCCGGGCCAGGTAGGGTATCGGGTCCCCCACCAAGCGGAAGGCGTTTCCGGCGATCGGCAGCCCGCCCCCGTCGGCGAAGGGTATGGCGCCCAGCGCCCGAGCCCGGGCCGCCCGGGTGCGCAGGGCTGACCGCCGCCCGCGAACGGACTCGGCTCCATGGACGCCCGCCTTGCGGATCGCCGCGTAGACCCTTCGGCCGATCAGATCCAGCTTGCAGATGAGTTCGAGCCGGTCCCGGACCTCGGCCATTTCCGCGGGTGAGAGCAGCCGCGTGAAGATTCCGCAAGCATTTACGAGTGCTATTAACATGACGTCCCGGGGGGCCGGTACCTCGTCCGAGAAGAGAACGGCCATGATACGCAGTTCGACTTCACGTTCGGCCTCGCCGTCCACCAGTGGATACCGGCGCGAGCGGACGACCTTGCGAGTCACCGAATGCAGCCCCGCCCCCGACTCTCGCTCCACGATGCCCCGCTCGACCAGGCGGTCAAGGGCGCCCCTCCGTATTCGAGCCGCATGCGCCGGCTCGGCCAAGCGATCGATCCAATAGGCCGTGTTCCGGGTCTCGGTGACCCGGGCGATCGAATCCAGGCAGGGATCAAGCAGGCTATCGCCGACGGGGGTCGAATCGAGTAGAATGAGACGCTCGGGAACGGTGTCTATGCGATCCTCCAGCGCCAGGTCCATCAGAACGGAGCCGGCGAGGGCGCACCGCAGGGACCGATCCGGAATCGGGGCGAGCGCCCCCGTGTCCTTGTCGAGCAGCAGGAGAATCAGTTCTTCAGCGAACCTGAGCCCCTCCCGCGACGGCAACACTGCCGCATTCATGCGGTGGTCCCTACGCGTGGGACAGTTTCCCGGCTCATTTCAGGTAGAATCCTGTCAGTGTTATGGGCTGTGGCGGAGCATGCCAGCCTCGGTAGGCCATGGATTGCAGGGATGACTGCGTTTTGGTTGGAGAGTCCCCTTCCAGTTCATAGCAGTCTGCGGCCGGACTTCTATTCCGGAGCTTCTTGCGGGGTCGAAGGTGGTTGCGGCAGGCAAAGTAGGCATCCAGCCGCTTTCGATCTTCGGGCACGGTTAATTGCTCGTGAATACAGACCCCCTCGTACTTGACGCTGTGCCACGGGCACTTAATCTGGATTTTGTGGCAGCACCGCTGCACATCGAATTGCGGGTGCCGGTGCTCTTCGGCCGGGCAATAGGCCCCGTGCATCGGACGGAGGCAGCTACCGCGGTGCGCGCTGTACATCTTCCGCTGGACGAAACCGGCGTTAGGTTTGGCCAGCATTCAGAATCGCATGCATAGCCCCGCAAATTATTCCAGGATGATTCAGTGCTGAATGCCAGAAGACCCGTTGTCCGCAGACAACTCAACCGGTGATCGCCAGTGAGGACGAAGAACTCCAGCGAGCGCCTGTTTCTGCGATCGTGATGGCCGCCGGCTTTCGCATGATTTAACCTTGTAAATCCGGCATGAAAGTCCTGAATTGCAAGGATGACTATTCGCAACGGCCAAAATCGCATATACAATCTGCTGGCTCCGTTCCCGGCTGTTGTGCTCTTGGGCGCGCGCCAAGTGGGCAAGACGACGCTGGCCAGATCACTTGCTGCGGACAGGGACAGCGTCTATCTCGATCTGGAGTCGGCTAGTGACCGTGCAAGACTGTCAGAGCCCAGGCTATATCTGTCCGGACACGAAAACCGGCCGGTTGTGATCGATGAAGTGCAGCGTATGCGTGAGCTATTCGGCGACTTGCGCGGCATTATTGATGCGGATCGGTGGCGGGGAATTAGTGGGGGCCACTTCTCTCTACTGGGTTCAGCTTCCGGAAGACTCTTGCGGCAGGTGAACGAGAGCCTAGCCGGCCGCACGGCGTACTTGGAACTCTATCCGTTCGGCGTGCTGGAAGTTGAGGCTGATGAGGCTTTGTGGGTACGCGGCGGATTCCCGGACAGCATTCTCGCGAAGACCGACAAAGCAAGTCTGATTCGGTGCCTGGCATTCATACGTACGCTGCTTGAGCGGGACATTCCAGGCTACGGGTTGCGCATTCCTGCAGAACCACTACGCCGATTCCGGACCTTGTTGGCACACCAGCAAGGGCAGCTTCTGAATGCAACGAGGCTCGCGCAAAGCCTGGGTTTGGATGCCTGGACGGTCACACGCTGTCTGGACCCTATGTCGGGGCTGTATTGTGCACGCAGACTTCCTTGCCGGTACGCGAACGTGAAGAAACGCCTCATCAAGGAGCCTAAGACGTAAGTACGGGACGGCGGACTTGTACATGCTCTGCTTGGAATTGCAGGGCGCGAAGACCTGCTCGACAGACCGGCCACACTTCAAGTACGCGGGCAACGGAGACCTGCGCGACCTAAGAATCAATCCGATATTGCAGGGTATGTGAGATACGGCTTGACTTGCTCTTGCCAGTCGCAGCTTCAAGCGACCCGGTCTTTTCTTGCCGTGCGCATTTCGAAGTGCGGAGCCACAATGAACCCTCTTGAGTACTTTGCGTTTAATGTACTGACAGCATAAATCAAGATGTGTAATGGATGTACTTGGTAAGGAAATCGAAGTTTTCAGCAATAGGCAGTCCGAGCTGGAGCGCGATCTCATGGGGAAATGGGTTGTAATTCACGGCCAGGAATTAGTAGGCGCGTACGATACCTTTCATCTCGCTGCTACCGACGCATACACGAAGCGGAAGATTAGGCCCTGTTTGATACGCAAGGTTGGCAAGAAAGCCCCGCCCGCCAGTGTTCGCTTTGCGCGTCTCAATGTTTGAAGTCGAATGCGGTTTCCAGGGTGACGAAGGTCGTACGGGGCAGGAGGAGCTAGCGCTTAGCGGTCCAACTGTTTCCATTCGAGTTGTGGGAGTCGGGCAGCCTGGCTCCGAAGTGCGAAAAGGGCCGCCCCCTATGAGTAAGATTTGTGACGCTTTGGTGGATACTGGGGCTGACATGAGTTGCATTGATGTCGACCTGGCAAGGGACATGCGTCTGGAAATCTGCGACACGCGCACAGTGAACGGGATTCACGGACCGGAGCAGACGGACTACTATGTTGCCATTGTGGACATCCCAGATCTGTACTTTTCAAGAATAATGCAGTTAGCAGGACTGCCTCTAACGAGGAGCGGCTTTGCACACGAATTCCTGGTTGGGCGTGACATACTGAAGAATTTCGTTTTATTGTACGAGGGGGATACCGGGAGAGTAACAATTAGGAGACGAGGCCAATCCGAAAAGGGCGGAAGCGGAATCACGACCGGTTAGGCGCAAATGGGCGCAAAGCAGCCGAATCAGAGCTGGCTAGGCTCCGGCCGTTCTATTCGAGGAAGCACGCAGTGCATTCCTGTTGCCGTACCAGCCATTCGAATGGCACTAATCTGCTCTCAATCGAATCTTCTTGCGGCGATAGCTACAAGAGCGGCCCGGCTGGAGCTCGTCCTGAGTCCTGAAGGCTCCAAAAGGCCTGTTTCATCGGGCATGGCTTGATCCCCGCACCATGCAGTGCGTGTCATAGTGTTTGGAGAAGGGCGGTAGTCAAGGCGCTGGGCAGCTGCACGCTCCGGTTCGCGGTGCATGCACGATATCTGTCCGAGAGCCACGCATGCAGCAACGCTTGATCCACGCGGTCGACTCCGCATGCGGCAAGCCCAGCCCCCTCTAGACATGGTCGGAGCGGCTCTTTCCTGTACACGAAAGGACGTTCGCAGTATCAAGACGCCATGGCCTTGATTAGCCACAACAGAGTATCCGGACACACGGCTGCATCACGGTGTCTGGCGCTGGCCAGATATTGAGGTCCGTTCAAGGACAGAGTCTATCCGGGAGGCGCTATTTCGTAAGGCACGTCGCCCAGGCCTGGCGCGCTGCGGAGCTCGTTAGGCCCCCCGAAATTCCTGGACACCTTCGCTCCCGCAGGGCCCGCAATGTGTTTCGGCGGCTGACTTGCAGCTGATCGAAGGCAGGGCTCGCGTGGTCCGTGGGTGCCGGTCTCACGTGCGATGCCCGTGGGTACGGATCAGACGTGAACGTGGTAATTTCGGCGAGCGTGCCGTACCGGGGCTTGGGCAAGACAAGGCACGAACAGCTGCCCGTCAACAACGAAAGCCGCGCATACTTTGGGCACCGAATATTCGGCTAGGCGCCCGCCGTACGCTCGGCGACCAGGCTGGCATACGCCGCATTTGAATCCACGTCACGCACAACGTGATCGGTCGTCCATTCAAGCTCTCGTACGCGGGCGCGGTGGCAGTGCAGGATGGTCCGGCATGCTTTAGCCGCACCGGGCGCCGCAATTTCCGTTCTGTACGAGGCTGCGAGGATCACGGGATGGCCGGGCTGGCCGCGGAAAACGGGCCTTACAATGGCCTGCGCATCCGCAGCGAGTGCACGGCCAAAAGCACTGATAGCAGCATCGTACTCTTCCGCTGCAATCATCGGCAGGTCCGCAAGGCATATCATGTAGCCGGAAGAGCCGGCCGATGCTGCTCTTATGCCCGCTTGGAAGGATGTCGCCATGCCGCGCTCATACGCATCGTTGTGGACAAATAAGACATCCCGCCCAGCGAGCGCCGCTTGCAGCCGGTCCGGTTGGTAGCCGGTTACCACCAGGAGCTCACCAATTCTCGCCCGGCCTACCGCGTCAACCACGTGGGTGATCAGGGGGCGGCCGCCAAGCGGCAGCAGTAGCTTGTTGTCTGCGCCCATGCGCTTGGATGCGCCGGCGGCAAGCACAATGGCCGATACAAGCCCTGCGCCCTCGTGCTGCTTAGGCCCGCTCTCAGGCATCGCGCTCGAGCCTGGCCGGGTATCCCTCAGATTCCAGGCGGCGCAGCACCTCCTCCGGGCAAGCATCGTCGCCCTCGAAGGTGACTTCGGCGGCCCCGATGCGAACATCGTGCACCCGGACGTCGCCCATCTGCTCGATGGTCTTGCGAACCGTCATTACGCAATGGGAACAGCTCATGCCGTCGATTTGGATGGTTTCGCTCGTCATCGGCTGATCGTTATGTGTGGAAGTGTCCGGGCCTGGTGCGGTTCGATATACGGATACGATTTCCGCGAGTACGCTTACGGCAATCTCTTCGGGCAGGCGGGCGCCGATGTCCATGCCGGCCGGGGTTCGGATGCGGGCTAGGTCGGCGGGCGCCATTCCGGACCTCCGCAGCGATTGAAGCACCTCCTTGGCCTTCTGGCGGCTGGCCACGAAGGCCACATAGGACAGGCCGCGGACCAGGGCTTCGCGCAAGGCCTCGGCGTCACGTTCGCCTTGCGTGGCGACAACGGCGAAGGTTGGTGCATTGAGGTTTACGGAACCCAGGTCGAAATCATGCAGGACTTCATCGGCCTGGCCGAAGAGGGAAGGCGCAGCCGCAGGCGCCGCGGCCACGGTGCGGTAGTTGATGGCTGCCGAGAGCCGGCAGAGTACCTGCGCAAGCTCTGTGCGCCCGAAAATCACTATCTGGGGTCTGGGAAGCACGGGTTCTATGTAGATATCAAGGGCCCCGCCGCTATGGCAGGTCATCTCGTGGCGTATGATCCCGCTGGCGCTAGGCTCTTCGGAGGGCGTAATGCGCACCAGCCTGTGCCGGCCATCAGCGAGGGCCTTCCGGGCCTCTTCGATGATTAGCGGCTTGGTGCAGCCGCCTCCGATCCACCCGGAAATGCAGCCGTCGGCCAGAATGATGGCCTTGTCTCCGGCCTTGCCGCTGATGGGTCGCTCATGGCGGACCACGATGGCGAGGGCATACGGGATACGCTCGGCACCAAGATCGTGGGCCGCCCTGGTTAGCGCATCAAGCATGGCGCAAGTGGGCTTCGAGGCTCAGCAGGCTCTCCAAATTGTGCGCGGGCACAAAATGATCAACGTGGGGCAGCACGGCCTGGATCCCGCGAGTGAGCGGCTCGTAGCCGCGCATGCCGAGGAGCGGACTGAGCCAGAGCAGCCGCCGCGCCCGCCGCCGGATGTGCGCCACCTGGCCAGCGAGGCGCGCAGGCTCTCCCGTATCGAGCCCGTCGCTGAGCATCAGCACCACCGTGTTGGCCGAGAGTGCGCGGTGGCCGAAGCGCACGCGAAACTCCTCCAGACAGGCGCCGATGCGCGTTCCCCCGCGCCAGGCCTCGCTCTCGGCTGCCAGCTCGGCCAGCTGCCCTAGCAGCCGGCACCTGCGCAGCTCGTCCGTGATGCACCTGAGGCGCGTGCTGAAAAGGAAGACATCCGCGCGGGCAAAGTGGCGGCCGAGGGCGTGGACAAAAAGCAGCAGGAAAAAGCTGTAGCGGTCCATGGACGCGCTCACATCCAGGAGGGCAGTCAGGTGCGGCCTGCGCGGCTTTCGCGCACGGTGGGCGGGATCGAGGGGAGTGCCCCCGCGGGGGATGCTGCGCCGGATGGTGCGCCTGAGATCAAGCTGTCCTGGCAGCCGCGTGGGCTTGAGCTGCCGCGACAGCCGAAGGCTCATGA
Source organism: uncultured Rhodothermaceae bacterium (assembly GCA_964639665.1). Lineage (GTDB taxonomy): Bacteria > Bacteroidota > Rhodothermia > Rhodothermales > Bin80 > CAZXEU01. The sequence continues at coordinate 13,151 of CAZXEU010000120.1, forward strand.
GCCGGAAAAGGCGCGCAGCCAGGGCCTCCAGGCCCTCCTGGTCGGCAGGGGCCGCCTTCGCAAAATCCGTCAGGCGTAGCTGTTCGGCAGCACTTGCGCCGACCGGGCCCTGCCCGGACTCACCGGCCTGCGCGGCCTGCGCCGCAATCTGCAGAATCGAAATGCGCCCGGCTCCCGCCGGGGCACGAGGCACTACCGGGACGCTCTGCCGCTTGCGGCCACCGCCCCTCCAGTACCTCTCGAAGAGTAGGCTAAACCGCTCAAACTCCTGTCTGTCGGCAGACAGCAGGCTGCGCAAGGCTTCCTCGAAGGCGGCCGCGTCCTTCAGCATGCCCAGCCGGGCAGTCTTCAGCGCGTCCAGTGTCTCGGCCGTGCCGACGCCGAAGCCCTGCCCGCGCAGGAAGCGGCAGAAGCCTCCTACGGCTTCCGTCAGCGAGGTAGCGCCTTGCGGTATGGCGAAGGGCCGTGCCATGCCTCGCCCTACGCCGCGAGCGCTTCGCCCAGCAGCTTGCCCATATCGGCGCACTCCGCGATGTCTTCCCTGGATTTGAGCAGGCAGCCCTTCGTCTGCTCGAGAACCGCTTCGTCCAGACTGCCCTTGCCGAGCGCTACGAGTGCGGCAGCCCAGTCGATGGTTTCGGCTACGCCCGGGGTCTTGGATAGCTTCAGCAGCCGCAGCGATTGCACGAAGCGCACCACCTGGTCCGCCAGCGCGCTCTCCAGGCCTGGCATCCTGGATTCGATGATGCGCAGCTCCTGTTCCCGGTCGGGATAGTCGATCCAGAAATACAGGCAGCGGCGCTTGAGGGCGTCACTCAGCTCCCTGGTGCGGTTGGACGTCAGAATGACGTGCGGAATGTGCTTTGCCCGGATGGTCCCAAGCTCCGGGATTGTGATCTGAAATTCGGAGAGTAGCTCCAGCAGAAAGGCCTCGAATTCCTCGTCCGCCCGGTCGATTTCGTCGATGAGCAGAACAGGGGGCGCATCGGGCTCGGTGATCGCCTGCAGCAGCGGACGGGCAAGCAGATACGACTCGCCGAAGATGTGCGCCTCCTTTTCCTCGACGCTCCGGTCGGCCGCTTCCTGGATCTTGATCGCCAGGAGCTGCCGCTGGTAGTTCCATTCGTAAATGGCGGACTGGGCATCGAGACCCTCGTAGCACTGCAGGCGGATCAGCCGCGCGGGCAACGCGCGGGCAAGCGTGCGGGCCAGCTCGGTCTTGCCTACGCCCGCATGGCCCTCTACCAGGAGCGGCCGCCCCAGGCGAAGCAGCAGGAAGAGTGACGTGGCAAGGCCCCGGCCCAGCACATAGCCGTGCCGCCCGAAGCCGTCAACAATGCCCTCGATGCCGACCTGCCGAAAATCCAGCTCGCTCACGAACCTGTTCCGGATGCCGGAATCACTTGGAACCTCGCCGAAAGAGGCTTCCTATGGCTCCGGCGGCCAGCGACAGCACGTTGACGTGCTCGTCAGACTGCGCAGCCGCTTCTGCCGCGGATTCCACCTGGCCCCGGAAGCGTTCCACGAACTGGGCAAACACGCGCCGGGACACGTCGGCCATGAGCCGGGACCCGAACTGCGCGAGCCGTCCGCTGACGCTCAGCGTCATGGAGCTATTCACTTCCGTATGCCCGCCTTCGAGCTCGCGCAGTTTGCCCACAAGGCGCATGGTGGCGTTTCCCTTTCCCTTCGCGTCCCTCCCCTTGCCTTCAAGAATGAGCTCGCCGGCTTCCGCATCCAGCGTCATGATCTCGATGTCCCCGGTGAAGCTGGAGACGACCGGGCCGATCTTCATGGTGACTGCGCCCTTGTAGGAACGGTCGCCGGTCTGCTCCGTGATCCGGGCGCCCGGAACGCAGGTAACTACGCTCTGCGGATTGCTGAGAAGCTCCCAGACGACAGCTCGGGACGCCTCTACCTGAAAGGATTCGTCCAGGGTTACCTGCATGCCTGTATCGGAGTCTTGGTGATGGCCAAAGCCAGCCTTTAAGGCGCAGGCGTCACTCTGCCGCGCCGTGCTCGTGGAGGACTTTCCAGACCGCAGGCGGCGTAATGGGGATCTCCATGTGCGTGACGCCGAGGGGGGAGAGGGCGTCCACAATGGCATTGACAATGGCCGGCGGGGCGCCCACGGTGGCGGATTCTCCCACGCCCTTGGCGCCCAGCGGATGGTGGGGACACGGCGTGATCGTCTTGTCCGTCTCCCAGTTCGGCGTTTCCACGGCCGTCGGCACGAGGTAGTCCATAAAGGTGCCGTTGAGAATGTTGCCGTCCTCGTCGTAGATCAGTGATTCGTACATGGCCGGGGCCAGCCCCTGCGTGAGTCCGCCGTGGATCTGCCCCTCCACGATCATGGGATTGATGATGTTGCCACAATCGTCGACGGCCACAAACCGCCTGATGTGCACCTGTCCGGTCCCCTTGTCGATGTCCACCACGCATATATAGGAGCCGAACGGGAAGGTGAGGTTGGGAGGATCGTAGTAGTGCACGGCCTCGAGGCCGGCCTCCATGCCCTGGGGATGGTTGGTATAGGCCGCGAAGGCGATGTCCTGGATCGTGGTCGAGCGCTCGGGTGCACCCTTGACGGAAAAGGTGCCGGGCTCCCAATCGAGATCGTCCTCGCTTACCTCCAGCAGATGGGCGGCAATCTTGCGCGCCTTGTCGCGAAGCTTGCCCGCGGCCCTGGCCGCGGCGGCTCCGGCGGTAGGCGTGCTTCGGCTGGCATAGGTGCCGAGCCCGTACGGCGCCGTGTCCGTGTCGCCTTCCTCCACCTGGACGTGCAGGGCCGGAATGCCGAGCTCCTCGGCGATGATCTGGGCGTAGGTGGTTTCATGTCCCTGTCCCTGCGACTTGGTGCCGAAGCGGGCGATGGCCTTGCCCGTGGGATGGACCCGGATTTCGCAGCTGTCGAACATCTTTATGCCCAGGATATCGAACTGCCGCGAAGGGCCGGCGCCCACGATTTCCGTGAAGCTGGAAATGCCGATGCCCATGAACTCGCCGCGTGCGCGCTTCTCGGCCTGTTCCCTGCGGAGGTCGTCGTAGCCGGCGATGTCCATGGCCTTGCGGAGGGCGCCCTCGTAATTGCCGCTGTCGTATTCCCAGCCCATGGGAGACAGGTACGGGAACTGGTCCGGCCGGATAAAATTCTGCAGCCGGAGCTCGGCCGGATCCCGGTCCAGCTTCTGGGCCAGGACATCCACCATGCGCTCAATGGCGTGCACGGCTTCCGTGACGCGAAACGAGCACCGGTACGCTATGCCGCCGGGGGGCTTGTTGGTGTATACGGCGTCCATCTCCAGAAAGGCCGCCTCCATGTCATACGAACCCGTGCAGATGGAAAACAGACCGGCCGGAAACTTGGACGGATTCGCCGCGGCATCCGTGTACCCGTAGTCGGCCACGGTGCGGATGCGCATCGCCTTTATCTTGCCGGCGCTGTCGGCGGCAAGCTCGCAGTCCATGTGGTAGTCGCGGGCGAAGGAATCGGCCTGCAGGTTCTCCGAACGGTCCTCGATCCACTTGACGGGCTTTCCGATAACGACGCTCGCCGCGATCGCAATGACGTATCCGGGATAGACGGGCACCTTGCCCCCGAAGCCCCCGCCGATGTCCGGCGAGATGACGCGGATCTTCTCTTCGCTAAGCCCCACGTGCCCGGCCACGAGGGCGACCACGGTTCGGATGGCGTGCGGCGCCTGCGTCGTCATGTACACTGTCAGGCTGCCGGTTACGGAATCAAAGTCGGCGACGCATCCGCAGGTCTCGATGGAAGCCACGTGTATGCGCGGGATATGCATCTTCTCCCGCACAACAACATCGGCCGAGGCAAAGGCGCGCTCAGTGGCCTCGCGGTCGCCGTGCTCCCAGTGCCAGGCCCGGTTGTTCTCCTGACCTTCCTTGTCCGGCCTGAGCAGGGGCGCTCCCGGCTCCATGCTCTGGAAGGGTGTCACCATGGCCTGCATGGGCTCGTAGTCGACCTCCACGGCTTCAACGCCGTCGGCGGCGCTGTAGCGGTCGGTGGCAATGACGGCGGCCACCTCCTGCGACTGGTACATCACCGTGTCGGTGGGCAGCACCATCTGCGTGTCCGACATCAGCGTCGGCATCCAGTGCAGGTTGAACTGGGCGAGGGTCTCTCCCGTGATCACGGCCAGCACGCCCGGGATGGCCAGGGCGGCCTCAGTGCGGATTTCCTTGATCTTCGCGTAGGCGAACGGGCTGCGGACGATGTCCATGTAGAGCATGCCGGGCAGCGCGATGTCGTCGACATACTGGCCCTTGCCCTGCAGGAAGCGCGCGTCTTCCTTGCGCTTCATGCTGTGGCCCATTCCACAGATCTTCTCGGAGGTTCGTGGCGCCATGGGTATTTGCTTGCTTGAGTGGTTTTGCGCGCAGGTCTGCACTGCGCTCTTCTAGGCGGCCTCCGCCGCTTCCTGTTGCCGAAGCTTCTCGGCAGCGTACTGGATGGCCTTCACGATGTTGACATAGCCGGTGCACCGGCACAGGTTGCCGGAGATGCCCCAGCGGATATCGTCCTCGGTGGGACTCGGATTCTTTTCCAAGAGCTCGACGGCCCGCAGGATCATCCCGGGCGTACAGAAGCCGCACTGGAGCCCGTGCTCCTCGTGGAAGCCCTCCTGCAGCGGATGCAGTGCTCCGCCGGCGGCCAGGCCCTCGATGGTCTGGATGCTCTTCCCGTCCGCCTGCACGGCAAGAAGTGTGCATGACTTGATGGATTTGCCGTCAACGAGTACCGTGCAGGCGCCGCAATGGCTGGTGTCGCAGCCAATGTGCGTGCCCGTCAGCTTCAGCTCGTCGCGTATCAGGTGGACGAGCAGCAGCCGCGGCTCCACATCCAGCGTGTGCGACTGTCCGTTAACGGATACCGTTATTGATCTGGTAGCCATGGCGATGTTACAATGGGTAGACGATGGTCAGACTAGCTTCGGGCCCGGTCGATGGCAACGCGCAGGGCGCGGCGGGTAAGGACGCGGACCATGGCCCGCTTGTACTCTGCGGATCCCCTGAGATCGGACGAGGGCTCGCTGGCGGCTGCCGCCAATTCCGCCGCGGCGCCGATGTCCGTTTCCTCCAGCGCCGAGCCCGTCAGTCGGTCCTCCGCATCCGCGGCGTGGACCGGCACATGAGAAACGTTGGTGAGCCCGATGCCAGCCCTTGCGCAGCGTCCGGCGCCGTCCAGCGTCACCTGCGCCGCGACACCGACAGTGGCGTAGTCACCCACCTTGCGTTCCAGCTTCAGGTACCCGCCGCCGCTTCTAGTAGGAGGCAGGGGGATCCTGATCTCGGTCAGGATTTCGTCTTCGGCGAGGGCCGTCTCGAAGAAGCCGACAAAAAAGTCATGCACCCGGATGGTCCTGGAGCCGCCAGGCCCGGTGGCGGCTACGCTTGCTCCGAGGGCTATCATCGTGGCCGGGTGGTCGTTGCCCGGATCCCCGTGCGCCAGATTGCCGCCCAGGGTCCCGAGGTTTCGCACCTGCGGATCGGCTATGTGCTTGCCCGTGTCGTGCAATATGGGCAGGTGCCGCCGCACAAGGTCTGAGGCCTCCACGTCTGCTTCTCTCGTGAGCGCTCCTATGAGAAGCTGCCCGTTTTCCTCCCGGATGTAGTTCAGGCCTGGAATCCCGTTCAGGTCGATGATGTGCGACGGTTCCGCAAGGCGCAGCTTCATCATGGGCAAAAGACTCTGCCCTCCGGTGAGGACCTTGGCTTCGAACCCGTGGGTCTTGAGAAGCGAGATTGCTTCGTCGAGGGAGGTTGGCGCGTGATAGTCAAATGGAGCCGGTATCATGGGTCTGCCTGGTGACTGTCCGGTTGGCAGGAGCTGGTCCGCAAAGAGGCGGCTGGGTCAAAGTATGAAGAAGGTTCGAAGAGTGCCACCGTTCTAGTGTGCGGATCGGCACCCGGCTCAAGATTATTGACGTCGCAGTGGCATAGCCGTGCGCGCGCGTTGCCCCGTCGCAAGGCGTCGGCTAGCACGTCGCTATGAAGGCAGCGTAGCACCGCTAGGGATGTGACGTGAACGCCTCTTGGTATTGAAGGCAGCATTTGTGCCCGTCCGCCGTGCACGATTGTATGGACGACGTGTCCCGGCGACAATGCCTGGCAGTCAAATCTGTGACATAGAAGGTTGCGGCGTTCCCGCCCGTGGCAAGAGCTGCTCGCTTTGCTACGGAATAATGCCTGCCGGACGCCGGGGCCTTGGTCAACCAGGCTGCGACCAGTGCGACGAATTCCGCAGGCGCCGCCGCCACCTGTGCATCCGGTTCTGCACTTGCCGGACAAATCATTCCGCTACCGCGTCGCCAGGTACCCGCTATCTCAGCGCTACAGCCATGGCGCATCCCGAAGATACGCTAGTCTAAGGCTCAAGGGCGTCATGTAGCGATCCAAGTCCAGGCCGCCGCAATAGTGCTGGCCCCTGGTGCCGAACCCGAGGAACCCCGGCCTGCGCGCATCTTCACAGGGCAGCCGGAAGAATGGCACATAGAGCCGGAATTCTATCGCCAGCCTGTTTCGGTTGAAGCGCAACCTTTCAAGTCCGAATGCCCCGAATACGCCAAGCCCGGAACCATCCTGCAGAAACACGTCTGATCTGGTGCCAAACAGCCACGAGGCCCCGCCGCTGATACATGGGGCAATGGACCCGTTCCCCAGGAAGTACCGTCCGCCAATTGCCATCGCGGTTTCGCCAATCGCCGGCCTGGTTGCGGTCTCGGATGGCAAGGCCAAGCATTGCCAGCCGCAGGTCGAGAAGCCAGCGGCCAATAGCACGAGTTTTCAGGCATGGTGCTGTCACGGACAAACCGAAATGGTCCATGCTGGGGCCCTTGCGCGTGCGATGGCCCGGACCTACGAGGGCAGCGTCGAGCAGCCGGCGGATAAGCCGGGGCCGGGCGTTGGGTCCGGCAACGAAATAGCGTTAGGTCCTCCCAAGCCGGACAGCCCCGCAGCACGCGCCGCAGTAGAATTCCCTGCCTCGGGACCGATCCGAAATGCGAAGGCGCGGTATCGCTGCTTCTAGAAGGGCCCTTTGACCTGTGCAGCGTCCCGCACAAACAGGCGCTGACGGGCCCGCCCTCCGCTCCGGGGGCTGCCCGATCATCCAGCATCAATCGCGCCAGCCGATTGTACCGCTCTTTCGGCACTGCATCCCGCCAGTTCCTGGAATTCCTGCGCAACCATGGTTGAATGCAGCCACTGCCAAAGTCGGCACATTGCGGATCTACGGTAATTCCTTTATCATGCTGTCAAAGCAAGTGGAACGTCAATGCTATCCATAGTTGATGTCCCCTGGACCCGTACTATGTCCACACGATTAGCAGAATTGCAGCCGCCCTGCCTATTGGCTCTATTTGCGGCGATTCTATTCGTGTCCGGCCCGGTGCTGGCCCAGGATGATGCCGCGGTGAGTCCGCCCGCCCGGGCGGACACCACGCGTGCCAGTTGCCTGATTCATAATCCCGCCGGCATCGCGCAATCAGATGCGCATACTGCTGCGCTGCTGGTGTGTCAGGCACTGCGAAACAGAGGAGTTGACATCGGGGAGCCGGAAGAGGAGGTCGCCGACACGGACAATGTCTACCGCGTGGGAGTGCACTTCCTGGGAGAAGCGGTGCTGCTTCGTGTAAGCCACGAGATGCCCGTGGGCACTGTCGTCCGCGAGCGGCAGGTCCGCCTGGTTACGATCGAGGAGGCGTTCGATGCAGCGGAAAGGCTGGTTATTGCCCTGGAAAGCGAGGAGACGGTGGAGGCCACGGCTACGATGGAGACCTTGCTCGCTGACGACCTGGATGCGGACATCAATCTGTGGGCATTTGGACTGGTTGCTGCGGCTGCGCCGGGAGAAAGCGCCAGTATTGCTCCCGGCTTTCTGTTCGGATGGCACTATGAAACGCCGCGCTTCGGTATCCTTGCGGATTTTCACTTTGCTAACAATGAACGTGAAGATAGCCGATTTCAGTACGGCACCTTGGCAGTCGGCGGGCGATATTTCCTGCAGAATAAGGCCATAGCCCCGTGGATCAGCGGCGGAGCATCCATGGTGTTTGCTACGAGGTCCGACACTTTTAGCCAGGATGGTACCGGAATAGGGGTCTTCGGTGCAGTCGGACTTGAAATGTTGCGCTTCAACCGAAACAGACTGGCGATAGAACTGCGGCTTAACCTTCCTTTCTCCAGGTTGGCCGGCGATCCGTACGACTCTTCGTTCTTCGATTTTGACAATGGTGGCTTTGGAGCTCAGGATCGCTACGTGGCGCCGATGAGCCTTAGCATCGCGTATCTGCGAGACGCGCCGTGGCTGGCGAGGTGGTGGTAGTGGCGGGAGCCGGGACGCCTTCCAATCCGGCGGGCGAAATGCGACACGTGCCCGGCGCAGTTCCCAGAGTATTGATGGCCGCCCTGGTCGCGGCAGTCGCAGTACCCGTTGGCGCCCAGGTGATCTGGACCTCGCCGCCGGGCAGGCATACCGCTAGCGTGAACTCCGTGGCGATTTCCGCCGATGGAAGGCTGGTAGCCTCGGGCTCGCAAGATGCTACTGTCAAGCTGTGGGATGTTGCGACGGGAGCGGAAGTGCGTACGATCGAGCACGGTCACTGGGTAGAGGCGGTAGCGTTTTCTCCCGACAGTCTCCACGTCGCATCCGGGGGATGGGACGACACGGTAAGGCTGTGGCAGATCGCCACAGGTGCCGAAGTGCAGCAATTTGCTGCGGGCGTACCGGTACAGACCCTTGCCTTCTCGCCCGATGGCACGCTCCTGGTCGCAGCCGGAGCGCGGGGTACGATATTGATGTGGGATGCGGCGTCAGGCGACGAGGTCCGGCAATTCAGCGGGCACGAGGGGTGGGTGCAATCGGTGGCCTTTTCGCCCGACGGCGCATTCATGGTCTCGGGAGGTGGCGATGAGACAGCCCGGTTGTGGGACCCTGGCACGGGCGCACAGGTGCGGCAGTTTTCGGATCATACCAGCGAGGTATTGTCAGTAGCCATTTCTCCGGATGGCAGCCAGGTGGCTTCGGCCGCGGAATATCCTGACGATACGATCCGGCTGTGGGATGCCACCACGGCCAGCGAGGAAGCACTCATTGCCGTGTTCGGCAATCCTTCGTCCATGGCCTACTCGCCCGACGGAAAGTACCTGGCATCCGGAGCGAACGATTTTTCCGTCCAGTTGTGGGATCTTGCCACGGGCGCGGAAATAGCCGGATTCGTCGGTGATGATTTCGAGATTAATACAGTTGCCATGTCTCGCGATGGCAAGTACCTCGCATCGGCCTGGGATGGCTACACGGTGCGCTTGTGGGATGTCGCGGCCATGCTGGAAGGAGGATCCGGCGCCGCCCTCGCACTGGACGGCAGTGTAGATCACCAGACGTTCACGCAGGGCGTGGATATCGGACTGCTGGTCCTTCCAGAGGCAAAAGGAGGGACAGCGCCCTACACGTACACGCTGGAGCCGGCTCTTCCGCCGGGGCTCATCTTCGATGCCGCAGGACGCACGATAAGTGGCATACCCACTGCTCCTTCTGGCAGCACGATCTACCTGTATACCGCCCGTGATGCCAATGAATCGACGGCCGCCCAGTCCTTTGCCCTGGCCGTAGTGGCCGAGGTTTCGTTTTCGGACATGATACCGGACCAGGCGTTTCCGCGCGCTCAGCCCATTGCTCCGCTCGTCCTGCCCCGGGCCGCGGGAGGCCTGGCTCCGGTCGCCTATACGCTGGATCCCGCGCTGCCCGAAGGATTGGACTTTGATGCCGCCTCCCGCACCATGACCGGTACGCCGACGATGGTCACCAGTGGTCCCTCGGCGTATACCTACAAGGCGGCTGGCGCAAACGGGTCCTCCGACAGCCTGATGTTTGGCATCGAGGTGTATTCGCCTGTAAGCGCGGAACCCGAAGCGATGCCGGACAGATTCACGATGCACGGCAGCTATCCGAATCCGTTTAGGGACCGGACCCGCATCGTGTTTGACCTGCCGTGGCCCGCCCGTGTAAGAGCGGAGGTTCTGGACATAGCGGGCCGCCGCGTCGGCAGCATTCCGGGCACCGATTTGGGCGCGGGATGGGATCGGAGAATAGAGGTCTCGGGCGCGGGCCTGCCTTCGGGGCCGTACCTGTATCGCGTGTACGTTTCATCGCCCGCAGGCAGCACAGTTCATGGCGGGCTCTTTGTGCGCATCCGGTGATGCAGAGCATGCGAAGCGGCTTGTGCCGCGCCTGAAGAAGGGCGCCATTTGCGTCTTCGGTGCAACCGGACCTGGATAGCGGTGCACTAACCGGAACGGGCTGGATATGGATTTCTGGCTCAAGCTGCCGTGCTCAAGGCCGGCCTGCAGGCCAGGGAGCCATTCGTTTCGCTGGCATGGCAGTTCCGATGATGTAGGTCCGAATTGGTACAATGGGCCCGGGAATGGCATATATTTGGGGAGCGACTTGGCCATTATTGTGGCCGGTGCGGGTCCGGTAGTACCTGTTTGGAAATGCGGTTCTTTCCTGGTGCCATCCCGAGCGTATTGGTGGCAGCGCTGGCTGCGCTATTGGCTTCACCCTCCGATGCCCAGTTGATCTGGACCTCGCCGCCGGGCAGGCATACCGCCCGCGTGAACTCCGTGGCGATTTCTCCCGACGGAAGGTTCGTAGCCTCCGGTTCCAGTGACGGGACCGTCAAGCTCTGGCATACGGCCACTGGATTGGAAGTGCGTACAATCGAGCACGGTCACTGGGTAGCGGCCGTAGCGTTTTCTCCCGACGGTCTTCACGTGGCATCCGGGGGCTTTGACTTTACTGTCAGGTTATGGGAGGTGGCCACAGGAACGCAAGTGCGGCAATTAGATGCGGACGAACTGATACAGTCTGTGGCTTACTCGCCCGACGGTAGACACCTCGTCGCCGGCATGTCTGAGGGTGTAATAAAATTGTGGCATGTGGCCACCGGCGCGGAAGTAAGACAATTCACCGGTCACTCAATATGGGTGCGCTCTGTCGCGTACTCGTCTGATGGCAAGTACGTGGCGTCCGGGGCAGAAGATCGGACAGTGCGCATATGGGAAGCGGAAACGGGTGCAGAAGCGCGGAAATTCCGGCGTTTTTATTCCGGGCTGACCGCCGTGGCGTTTTCCCCGGATGGCAAGCGCGTGGCCTCGGCGGCGCAGCATCCTGACTACTCGATACGGCGGCGGGATGTGGCCACGGGTGCCGAATTGGAAAGCATCGGTCTTACGGACACGGCCTGGTCGCTGGCGTACTTGCCCGACAGATTGCATCTGGCTGGCGCGATGACGGACGGTACCGTCCGATTGTGGAAGTTGACAACCGGGGAGGAGATTGCAAGACTTCAGGGCCACTCGGGCTGGATAGTATCCGTGGCAATCTCACGTGACGGCAAGTATCTGGTATCGGGCTCGCTCGAGAAATTCGTGCAGGTGTGGGATCTCGCCGCCGTGCTGGAAGGACGCGCGGGTGAAGCCCTGGCGCTAAACGGCACCGTCGACAACCAGACATTCACACAGGGCGCGGATATCGGAGTGGTGGCTCTTCCGGAGGCAGTCGGAGGGGCTGCGCCCTACGCGTATGCGCTGGAACCGGCACTGCCTCCAGGGCTCGTCTTCGATGATGCTGCGCAGGCAATAAGCGGCACGCCGGCAACTCCGACGGTCAGGACTGTCTATACGTATACGGTACAGGATTCCTTTGGCTCGGCGGACACCCTGCGGTTTGCTTTGCAGATCGTAGCCCAAGTTTCGTTTTCGGATGTGATTGCGGATCAATCGTTCCCGCGCGCACAGCCCATTGCACCTGTCTCGTTGCCCCAGGCCACGGGAGGCTTGGGGCCGGTCGCGTATACACTGGATCCAGGACTGCCGGAAGGACTGGCCTTTGATGCCACCACCCGCACCATGACCGGCACGCCGACGATGGTCACAAGTGGTTCCGTGGCGCACACTTACAAGGCAACCGATGCAAACGGATCCTCCGACAGTCTGATGTTCCACATAGTCGTTTACTCCCCGGTGGGCGCGGAGCAGGAGACCGTGCCGGCAAGGTTTAGGGCGCAAGGCAGCTATCCCAATCCATTTCGGGATCGCACCCGCATCATGTTTGACCTGCCGTGGCCAGCCCGCGTAACGGCGGAGGTGCTGGATGTCACCGGCCGCCGCGTAATCCGTGTGCCTGGCACGGATGTAGGCGCAGGATGGGAACAGGGTATAGAGATTTCCGGCGCGGACTTGCCATCGGGCCTGTATCTGTACCGACTGCGTGTTTCATCGCCCGTGGGCAGCGCAGTCCATTCGGGACGCTTCGTGCGAATCCGATGAGGGGCGGCGTGTGGGGCGCTGTGCGCCCCACAAAGAGAACTGCAGTTGCCGCATGCCGCCGCTACGAGCTAGAGGTGGCAGTGTAGCTTGATCGTATCCCCGTGCGCTTTCCTTCGGGCTACGGTTTCCGCGAAACATCGCACTCGGTGCCTCTGGATTTCCGAGATCGCATGCACAGGCCCGTGTTCTAATTCTTTTGTTGCCAGGCCAAGTACGCCGCTCCATGGCAAATGCCAGGGGACTCTTTCCCATTCTCGCGACAAGAAGGGAGCTGCCGCCTGCTGATTCACGACTGTCTTTCCTTTCGGATACTCCTATCCGCCATTTTGCCACAGTCCAGCTATGTGCCTACTGCGGACGCGCTGCTGAAGCTACACTACGGCTTCTTCGTGAACTGCGGAATAGCCCGGACCGACTCATCTGCGTTGTGTGCAGCATTGAAGGAAAGCCGTCGCATGACGATAACCGGAAACTGCTCTTTCATGGACAGACTAAGTCACCGATTGCGAGATCCTCTGCCAGACGGTCTTGCCTTCTCCCTGAATTCTGTGGCAATTCTTCCCGGCGGGGATGTTGTAAGCTGGGCCCCCAAGCTGGAGCCACGAGGCTATATGCGGTACTTGCAAGACCGAAGTTCGGTCATTCAACAGGTCCGGTGTCCGCCGCAAATCCGTTGAACGGTATGCACTACAAGGGCGTGCACAAAAGGTGTATCTTTCATTGCTTCAATTAATCTCCGTAATCGAACCGCAACTGAATCAGTCGAGACTGGGAGTCTTCGGACCATTGGACTGCGGATGGATAAGCGTTCGTGGGTTTTCTCTTCGGCGGGCTATGTTCCGGACCGCATCAATAGTCGTTCGGAAGTCTGAATTGGACCACTTGCAAAGTTATTGCTGTCTCACTCAATCATGACGGACAGATTCTTGAACGGTCCGGGCTTACTCGCCCTGCGATATTTCTCGTGCGCCGTTGTGGCCTTGCGGCGATGCGGCGTGCGCACCCCACCGTTGGTCAGATGGACGTGCATGCGCATGTCAGTGCCGCGTAGGAAACCGGCTCCGGTCAAGCCTTCCTTGGTGGGCCGCCGGCGAGGTCGCCGAAGTCTTGCAGTCGGCGAACGTCCGGCTAGAGAGTCAGGCATTGGGATCGGGGCTTCCGGCTTGGGAGATGGCCAGTTAGCCCCTGCACGAGTGTAAAGACCGGCATTGTTGGAATGGACGGGCCCCGGAAGAGCGAATTGGCGATGACGCCTGAGGCAATGCGGCGGCTGGCGGCTCGCGCGACGGATGTCCTGGTCAAGCGCATCGGCGGCCTCGACGATGCCAAAGCGTGGGACGGCGAGTTTCGTGACGTGCTGGACCGACAGCTGGGCGGGCCGCCGCCGGAGGTTGGCCAGCCTGCCGAAGAGGTGCTGGAACTTGCGGTGCAGCAGGCCCTCCGGTACTCGGCACGCCTTGACCATCCCCGATTCTTTGGCTTTGTCCCGTCATCGCCCACATGGCCGTCCGTGGTTGCAGACTTCCTGGCCACGGGCTACAACATCAATGCCTGCACCTGGCTCGTGTCGAGCGGGACCAGCCAGCTTGAACTCACGGTCATAGACTGGATGCGCGAGTGGATTGGCTATCCGGAGTCCGGGGGCGGGCTCTTAACGAGCGGTGGTTCGGCGGCCAGCGTCGAGGCCATGGCGGCCGCGCGGGAGGCAGCCGGGCATCCCGAGCACGGCGCCGTGTACATGAGCGATCAGAGCCACGGTGCCTTGAAGCGGGCGGCCTTTATTGCCGGCGTGCGCCGGGAGCACATCCGCCTGGTGCCCTCCGATGATGAATTCCGGATCGACCTGGACGCATTGAAGCGCCAGATTGCGCGCGACCGCGCCGCCGGGTTGCAGCCCCTGGCCGTATGTGCCAATGCGGGAACGTCCAGCACGGGCTCTGTCGACCCCTTGGCAGCGATGGCGGATCTGTGCGAGCGGGAGGGCGTCTGGTTGCACGCAGACGCGGCATATGGCGGTTTCGCCCTGGTGACGCAACGCGGGAGGGAGTTGCTAAAAGGGATTGAGCGAGCGGATTCCGTGGGCATGGACGCGCACAAGTGGTTCTTTCAGCCGTACGAGGCAGGAGCGCTCATTGTGAAGGACAATCGGCTTCTAGAAAACGCATATACCATCGGCAACGATGTCCTGCAGGACACGGTATGGGGTGCAAATCATCCCAATTTTGCCGACCGGGGCCAACAACTGAGCCGCGCGGCGCGCGCGCTGAAGATCTGGATGTCCGTGCGGACGTTCGGCATGGCAAGGTTTCGGGCTGCGATTAACCAGGGGCTGGACCTGGCATGCCGCGCCGCGGCTTACATCGACGAGTCTCCACTGCTTGAATTGATGACACCGGTGACGCTGAGTATCGTGTGCTTTCGGGTAAATCCGGCCGCCGAAGACTACGACGAGGAAGCCCTGGAGAAGCTCAATCGAAAGGTGCTGGCACATGTCTTCTGGGGCGATTTGGCCTTCCTCTCGTCCACGTCGCTCAAGGGCGTATTCTGTCTGCGGATGTGCATCCTGAACCACAACACGACGTGGGATGATGTGCAGAGGACGCTCGAGTCCATTTCGGACATCGGCCGGGAGGAGTAATCTCTCGAGGCGTCGTACTCGGGAACTGGGGCTTTTTCGCCTTCGGGCACGGCGCGGCACCGATCGATATTTCGCTCGGGTAACGATTCCGAAACGCGCTGCGCCGCTTGCTGATGCCAGACTGGCCCAGCCTGGTGCCCCTCGGGAGGCACCAGCGTTCCCGCCATCGCGAGGTTTACCCTGCAGCCAAATGCCCTGACTGAAGAACTCGGATTCGCCTGATCTGCAGGGATTCCGTGCGTGCAAGATTCAGGATGGGTGAGGCGGGTATTCAAGGACCGGAAGCGTCGTGCGATTCCGGTCAGCAGATGCATGTGACGCAGACGGGAGCAAAATGCGAGGAGGCCCTGCCGTCTGCGGGCCGCTTCTGCGTGCAAGCTGGAATCGAATCGCTTGCCCGTTTGCAATCCGGAACCGTTCTGCGGACGGCGTATCGGCAGTCGCCCGAGACCGCCGGAGCAGTCCAGTCCCCCGAACCTTCAATGCGCCGTGTTCGCATGCTGCGTTGTGGCGGTGGCTCTTGCGCTATCCGTGTCGCCTTGCTGGATGGACAGGCACTGCCATTGGCGGCCAGGGGTGGGTCGACGAAGCGGCAAACTGAAAGCCGCTACGCGCGCAATGCCGGCGCGGGTGTTTCCAAATCGCAATATCGCGGTCGCAAAGGCAGACCCGTGGCGTGTGCCGGGGCCAGTTCGAATTCCGTCAGGCTGTTATGCAGGAGACTACGGTATTGGCAATCCCACAGGTACGGCCCATTGCAATTCGCGGGCGATGGCCAGCACCTGTGCCTCTCCAAAAGGCGGTCCAACGACCTGCATGCCGACGGGCAGCCCGAGTGCGTCCAGCCCGCACGGCACGCTTGCTACGGGCAGCCCCGTAAGCGAGAGCACGGAAGTGGGCGCAAGCCAGTCGTAGTAGGTCTGCATCGTACGGCCGGCTACCTGGCGCGGATA
This sequence comes from uncultured Rhodothermaceae bacterium, assembly GCA_964639665.1. Classification (GTDB taxonomy): domain Bacteria; phylum Bacteroidota; class Rhodothermia; order Rhodothermales; family Bin80; genus CAZXEU01. The sequence continues at coordinate 29,090 of CAZXEU010000120.1, forward strand.
GTCCTCATCTACCGGAAACGGGCTCACGGCCATGCACGGGGTAAGCAAGGCGTCATGTCGCTCGAAAAAGTCGCGGAAGCGGAGCCAGATTCTGGAGCGTGCACCTTCCGCGCGCGCAAGATCCTTCGCACGGGTCTTCAGCGCCGACCGAATGTTGCCCGACAGATTCTCTCCCAGTTCGTCCAGCCGGCTCAGGTGCCCGTAGTGGGTGGCAAGGAGGCTGTGGCCGCGGAGCGCCCGGAAGGCAGGCCTCGCGTATGACAGGTCCATGCGCACCTCTTCTACCTGGCACCCCGACTGCACAAGCTCCATGGCAGCGCTTCGGCAAGCCCGCTCGATGTCCGGCTGTATTCCGATACCGGCAGTATCCGCGCAGTAGGCCAGGCGCATTCCGGCTCGCACATCCGATAGGAATCGGCGCTCACCGTTCGGCTGATACACGGGGCTCTCTGCGCTCGGCCCGCTCGTCGCGCCAAGAAACAGCGCCACGTCGTCCGCCGTGCGGCCCATGCCGCCCGCTACAGAAATTCGGTCCCACAGGTGGGCGGCCGGTGCCGCCGGAACGAGGCCCGGCGAGGGGCGGAGGCCGACCACGCCGCAGTAGGAAGCAGGAATGCGAAGCGATCCGCCCAGGTCGGTGCCGTCGGCCAGGGCGATCATGCCGCAGGCCAGGGCGGCTGCGCCGCCACCGGTTGAGCCTCCCGGCGTGCGGCTTGTGTCCCAGGGATTGCGTGTGGGACCGAAGAGTTCATTGGTGGTGGTGCCGCCTACGGCGAAGGCCGGCACGTTCGTCTTGCCCAGCACGAGGGCGCCGGCAGCCCGCAATCGCTGTACTACGACGGCATCCGCCGCGGGGATGTGGTTCCTGTATAGCCGTGAGCCGTATGTCGTGCGAAGCCCTGCCGTTGGTGTGGTGTCCTTGACGCCGACAGGCAGGCCATACAGTAGGCCCTGGCTATCGCCACTGCTTTCCAGCGCGCGAGCCTCATCCAGCAGGCGCTCGTTGAGCGTAACCATGGCATTGATGCCGCGGTTCAGCTCTTCCACGCGGCCAAGGCAGGCCTCGGCTACTTCCACCGGCGATATTTCGCGGCGCCGGAGGAGTTTGAGCAGCGCCGTGGCGGGCAGCAGGGCGAGATCGCCGTGCATTACTTCTTTTTCCTTCCTCCCTTGCGGCGGGAGGTCGAATGAGCTCGCTTGCCGCTGCCCTGCTGCGCACGCACCGATTCCAGCGTCATCTCCTGAGCATGGCCATCGGGATACTGAAGCCAGATCCGGTCCGTGAATATATCCACCTTGTCGACCTTGCCGGTCCCGCGCTCTGTGGTAACCTTTGTGCCGAGCTTGGGGAAGTTTGCGAGCAGCTCCATGTACTGCTCAAGCTCATAATTGAGGCAGCATTTCAGGCGGCCGCACTGTCCCATGAGGCGGGCGGGGTTAAGCGGCAGGCTCTGCTTCTTGGCTGCCCGCGTAGTGACAACCTTGAATTCCGTAAGCCAGGTGGAGCAGCACAGCTCCCGTCCGCAGGAGCCGATGCCGCCGATGCGAGCGGCCTCTTCCCGGGGCTTTACCGCTCGCAGGTCGACGCGGGTCCGGAATCGCCGGGCCAAGTCCCGCACCAGCTGCCGGAAATCGACGCGGCGCTCCGCCGAGAAATAGAAGGTGAGGCGCCGCCGGTCAAACTGCCATTCGGCATCCACCATCTTCAATTCGAGTTCGAGCCGCCGGGCCGCAGCCCGGCCATCGCGCAGGGCTTTCTTTTCTGCCGCACGGTTCGATTCGTGTCGCTCGATATCCCGCACCGTGGCCGAGCGAATCACGCTCATCAACTCCGCGGTCGTGGGGTCCCCTTTGTACTGGCGCCGAACGAGTTCGCCCGTCATGGTCACGTAGCCGAAATCGATGCCCTTGGCGGCACCCACAACCACGTAATCCCCGGACTGAATGGGCAGATCTCGCGAATTCCGAAAGGTGCTCTTGCGTCGTCCTTTGAATGCAACCTGCACAAGCTCGAAGGAAGGAGAGGTCGGGACTGCAGGCGGCAGCCAGTCGTGCACCGCCACCATGGGGCAGCTGCTGCAGCCAGAACTGCAACCGCATCCGCCACCGGTGCTACACGATCCGCATCCCATGTATCAGGCGTCTTGCCAACAATTGCGGGCGATTGAGGCTCGGGCTCGCCCGCAAGTTGTCCTTCCAAATAGGACCAAGTGCGGTTTTTACACGCTTGCAATGCGTCGGATTCCATTGAATTGCCAAGAGCGTACCACGAATGAATGCGCAAGTTGGGCAGGACTTTACTGTCCGGCAGCCATGCAATTCAGTAGATGGAAGGAGACACCTTGAATTCCGATGGATAGGAGGCAATAGTATATAGTCTCGCTTTTACCCGATTCCAAATATCGCCTGTCGCAACCTGTATGGCACCTGACAGGCAAAGCGAGGCTGAGTGACCGCTGATAGTTGCGAAACAGTCACGATTGCCACACCATACCAACATGGTCCTTGCATCTCAAGGCAGGGCACTACGCCATTCTACTGCTGAGCATATGGGCGACTCAATAAACTTGTGCTGAGCGCAAATCAGAGGCGCTTGAGATCTTGGCCAGTACAAAACATGCCAGTTAGTTGTAAGGTTAGATGCAGAAATCAAGCGGACATCCAAAGGCATCAAAATGCGGTCCCGCACCACGCATGCGAGATAGGAAGCTAGGATTCACTATTGCCCTCCTTCTCGCTAGTATTGGCTGTTCGCCAGTCATGGAGCCGGGCGCTCAGCCAGGCTGCGCCGGCACTTTCGAGGGCAAGAATTACGCGCATCACGTGATTGGCTTCTATCCTGCTTACAAGCATGCCGTGACGCCCGTCGCAAAAATCCGGTGGGAGATGCTCACGCGAGTGATTTACGCTTTTGCCATCCCGCTTGCCGACGGTTCGCTTGATACTACCCGGTTGACACAAGTCGGCGAATTGGCGTCCACTGCGCATGCGCACGGAGTAGAGGTCTACGTATCCATTGGAGGCGGAGGCGGTTCTGAGGGGTTTCCTGCCTTGGCCGCAAACGGGGATACGCGCAGGAATTTCGTGGAGACGGTCAGCCAATACCTTGAGACGCACTGCCTGGACGGAGTTGACATCGACTGGGAGCACTGGACCAAGGACAATGCCAACATGCCGGTCGCCTCGGAAAAGGCGGGTTTGGTCAACTTGCTGCAGGAGCTCCGGGATGCATTGGACGGCCCGGGGATATCGCTAGATGTCTACCCCGGGGACTGGTTCGGTCGGCACTACGAAGACGTGCATCCGCTCGTGGACTACGTGCATGTGATGGGCTACGACTTCTCCGGACCATGGTCCGCGCCGGGTCCGCATTCTTCATTCGAACAAGCCATCGGTTCGGGATCCGCAGTCTCCTCGACAGGTCTAGCATACTGGACGAACTACCGCAATTGGCCGAAGACCAAGATCGTGCTTGGCGTGCCGTTCTACGGCCGGGATTTCGACGACCGAGGAGGCGCGGGCGTTGCCTATCGGGACATCATTGCACGTAATCCTGACGCCATGAATATGGACCGGGTTGCGAATATCTATTACAACGGCGTAAAGACGATCACCGACAAGGCACGGTACGCAGTTGACAATGGCTTCCCCGGAATTATGATTTGGGAAATCGCGCAGGATACGCAAGATTCGGCGACGAGCCTGTTATATGCTATTGATGCCGTAGCAAACCCCTGAGCGCCGGCTGGCTGCAGACCTCCGTACGGCAAGGAGTTTACGCGTTGGGGTCACGCTAAGCCCGCATGCAGGATCCTTGCGGGTGCAAAGCCTTCACTACGCGGGACTATAGCCTTACACGGTCCCACGACTTGGAGAGACATTTCCTCCCGGTAGCTGCAGTGACGAGATCCCTCGACTCTGGCTGGCAACTCCCGGAGGCGGAAGCATTGGTCCGGGCTGAGCTGGCGTGATTCGGCTGAATTGAATGTTGATGTAGAGGATATAGCTCAAGACGATGGAGGCGCGGCACTGAGATTCTTGACTGGGCGCTTTTCTCGCGACCGCACCCGATTCGCCCGGTTTCGGAATCCCCCGAGCGTGCGCTAACAGGCGCACGCCGCCGCTTGCGAACCAGGCAATCGATGTAATCGCGGCTCGCTTTGCGGCCTGTGCCAGAGTGCAGCCGCGGTCAGGTAGACCGGCTGGAAACCGTTCCTGGTCGAATAGACCGTTGCCGTCGGCAAAAACCTGCGCAGTGGCTGGTTTTGTCCCCGCCGCGACAGCTACGTATGGAATTACTTCGCCATGCGCCGGGAGAACCCCCAACGTGTCGGTGCGTCCGACGGCTCACGGGGCCGCAGCATAATAATGCTACGCGGCCAGGTCTTCGGTCAACGGCGCAAACAGCCTGCCGTCATGCCGTCCCCGCATGGCGTGCCCGAGCTTGATCGAAAGCGTGGTCAGCGCGAGTTGGGTATTGACGTTTGCGCTGACAAGCGCCAACGCCTCTTCCAGCAGGCGCGTCATGGCTGGCAAATCCGCATCCGGAATATTGCGCGTGAAGCGGGCCACAGGCTCAGCCTGATCAATGTTCACCAGCGCTGCATCCCTACCAGCGTTCCGGTACAGCACCAGATCCCGCACCCAGGACAAAGAAAGGCCGAGCACGTCCTTTAGCCGCTCGCGGCCGAGCCGGGCCATACTCTCGATCAAGGCCGACTGATTCTCCACTCGCCGCGTGTAGGATTGCCGTAGAAAATCTAGCACCAGAGCGCGATCCTCGTGCAGGTCTGGGTTCCGGGACAGGTCCAATGCGCGCGTGTAGGAACCGTCTGCAAGGGCTGCGTACGTGGCGGCGTCGGCCGCGTCAATGCCGTCTCGCTGGCGCAGCGCAGCCTGAATATCTTCCCGCGGGAGCATGGAGAACGCTACCCGCTGGCAGCGCGAGAGGATAGTGGGAAGC